>JAFZMD010000038.1 GCA_017553445.1 Methanobrevibacter sp.
TAGCATCTTTACCGACATCAACAGTAATGACATCATCTACAACATCAATATCCAAACTAGGATCCATCTTTTCAGAAACAGGAACCTCATAAACAATACTATTAGAACCAGCATTAAAGTTATCATCACCAAGATAAACTGCAGTAATAGTATTATTACCCTCATTAAAGACAGCACCACCTAAAACAGCCTTACCATCCTCAACAGGAACAGAATATTCATCACCATTCACATAAACAGTTACATTACCAGTAGCACCTTTGCCAACATCAACAGTAATGACATCATCTACAACATCAATAGTTAAACTAGGATCTTGCTTTTCAGAAACAGGAACTTCATATGTTGTTTTATTATAAACTGTAGTATAATTCTCATTTTCATAAAATGCAACAATGCTGTTATTTCCTTCATTGAATTTAACGTCAGATAAAACTGCTTTGCCATTGTCAATAGGAACTGAGTGTTCTTCACCGTTTACGATAATTTTAACATTGCCTGTTACATCATCTTTGAGTTTAACTACAATATCTTCATTGTCGTCTACTTCAACAGTGAGAGTAGTGTTTCCTTGATCTACAAAGAATTTTACTGCAGTTGATGCATTTTCATAGAATCCATCTTCAGAGATGAATTCGACAAGAGCATCTTTAATGCCTGCAGATAAACCAGTTAACTCAACATCAGCAGTTCCGTTTTCAATAGGGAATTCCTGAACACCTTCTTCAGTTGTTATTCTGATAGTTCCGTTACCAGGAGCAGACAATTGAATAATAGCTTGAGGATTATTAGGATAAACAGCATCACTAATTTCTGCATTGATGTCTATTGGAATTCTTGAAACTGTGAAGTTTACATCCACTGTGATTTCTTCGTAGTTGTCATCACCGTAGAAAGTTAATTTTGCTGTTTTGTTTCCTGCAAGCAATTTATCTGTTTCAATAATGACGAATACATTGTCATCATAATATGTTTCACCATCTATTTCTATTTTGACTTTTCCATTAAAGTCACCATAATCATCTATGATAAATTCAGGATTTTCAAGAACCGTTATGTTTTGAGCTGATGCTTTAACGTCCAATTTTGCTTTATTTACCCAGAATACAGTTTCATTGTTATTTGATTTGTAAATTCTGTTTTCATTGAAGACAACTGTGACTGGATATTTGTCCGCATCCAAATCAGGAATTTCAAATGAGACTTCACCATTTGTAATTTCTTTGGTGTAGTCAGTGTTGTTGACATTGATTGTTACGTTTCCTGTTTGATTTTTAGGGACTTGAACAACAATTACTGCAGGATTGCCATAAGTTACATTTTGAGCAGTTACATTAACCAGGGATTCTCTTTGAATAACATCGAAACTGAATGTGAGGTTTGAAATCCTGTCAAATACATTGTCTCCAAGATAGGTTACATTCACATTATAGGTGCCTGCATAGAATCCGCCAATGTTTGCAATGGCTATTCCCTTTTCAACAGGTACAGTGCAGTTATATGTTTCGTTGAATATAAATATTACCTCTCCAGTCGCATTAACATTTAATTCCGCTTTTATGGTAATGTTTTCATCAGTAAATATTGTTTTATTGTCAGATGAAACATTGAGGAAGTGTGGATATATGTTGAATACTGTTGAGTTAATATGGTATACATATTCGTCACCAGGTTCATTATATTCATAATCATCATAATGTGCACTAATATTATATTTTCCGACAGGAAGAATTCCCAAGTTGAATTCAGCAGCACCATTAACAAGGAGGTATTCTCCGTCAATTGGATTGCCGTTAACGTCACTTATTATATTTCCCGCTTCATCGGTAATGTTTACATATACATATCCTCCAGCATCAGGAGCAATGGTTACGATAGCTGTAGTGTTTTTACCGTAATTACTATCATTTGCCAGTATCAATAAAGGATAATCTGTGTTAAGTTCAAATAATGAATTTAAAATCTTTGTATGGTAACCCACAAACTCCTGCGGTCCATCAGTGTATAAAGCGGATCTGTTATAGAACTCATAATCCTCATATAACATTCTGTTTTGAGTATCATTGAAGTAGAATGCTCCTCCAACGTATACTGCATGGTTGTGATCAAAAGTTGATTGATTAATTATATTTACACCATTCTGATTGCTTGCAATGAGGTATAAAGCTCCACCATTGTGGGAAGCCCTGTTTTTAATAAATGAAGAGTTATAGATAGTGTTATTGTATGCAGTTATATTAAAGTAGATTGCACCACCGTCAACAGCTTCGTTTTCATTGAATGAAGTGCTATTAATGAGACTGTATACATCGTTGTCCACATAGATAGCCCCACCCAATTTAGCAGTGTTTCTTGTGAATTCAGAGCCTGTAATATTTACTTTTTCAGTCAAGTATAATGCTCCACCGTAATCTGCAGTATTATTGATGAATTTTGAGTTTTTGATTGTATTGTTTTTACTATTAAATTTAATTGTACTTCCGTAACTTTCTCCAGTATCGTTATAGTCTATAGAACCGTCAGGATTGAAGTGAGTATAATTATACGGCTCTGCCACGTTATTTTCAAAAGTACAGTTGTCAAGTAACGTGTAATTTTGAGCTTCCAATATTAAAACATGACCTGAATCGTAATTTGGACTTCCTCCGAAAGTCATGTCACTGAATGAAGTGTTTGAAATGTCAATATTGTTTGCTTTAATGTAAACACCATTACCTTCATTGCTATATTCAGATACATATTCTTTACGCAAAGAATAATCGAATTCAGTCTCTTCAAATTTGGAAGTGATATTGCTGAATGATGAGTTTGTCATAGTGACATTTGTGGCTTCTATGATAACAGTTCGGTCCTGTGCTCCAGGGATATTATCCACATTAAAATTATTAATGTTGACAGTAGAGTTAGTATCTCCCTCAATATATATTACTTCCATCGATTCAGCGTAAGTTTCATTAATATACATGTTGTAGCTTTTATCAAAGTAAGAATATAAATACGGTTTTGAAGTGACATTTACAATATTAACATCATCTATTGTGATGTTTGTACCATCTATATCGAAAACAATGCCCCCTTCTTCACCGCCGAGTTCCACATTTGAGATTGTGACATTTTTAATATTTACATTATTATTGGAATATATGTAAATACCGCTGGATCCTCCTTCACCTGAGTCAATCTCTTTGAAGTGAGTATCCCAATCCGGGTCATATTCATAACTAATAAAGTATGGAGAAGTTATATTGTCAATTAAAACATTGGATAAATCTACGTTATTGGCATCAATTGAGATTACGCCATCACTTTCTCCTCCACCATCAGAGTTGACTATAGTAATATTGGATACTGTAGCATTAGCATACCCATTCTCAATATGAATGCCTGCTCCACCTTCGTCATAATCTTCATATTCCCAAGTGAATTTTTTAGTTGATGGATCATATTGTGTGTAATTTTCACCAAGTGGTTTTCTAATATTATCCATGTATACATTATTGACAACTATGGTTGAATTAGGATTATTACCGTTACTTTGAATATTTATTGTTCCTTCATAACCTGAATGAGCACCGGAAATATTTACTCCATCAACAGTGACATTATTGGCCTTAATGTATAGGAGATTACCTTGAAGATTGGCTGAAACATTTTTAA
>JAFZMD010000039.1 GCA_017553445.1 Methanobrevibacter sp.
AATGGATAATTAGGGAATAAATTATTTTTCTATTGATGTTAAATCAATAAACATTAGTTTTTTTTAATGAAAATAAATAATTAATATCTCTTGGATTTTAGTGTTTCATAATTTCTTGTTCAGGTAATGGCTCTGATTATGGATTATGGTAATGTATAATATATTTTTTTACTATTTTTAATTAGAAATGAATTATATTCATGAATATAGGACATATTCAAAAACTTTTATAACTAATTATAAATATACTATAATTATGTCATCAAAAGAAGAAAGGCAAAAAAGTAAACAACGCCGTAAAGAAATGTATGCTGTTGCAAAAAAGTATCATTTGCTTAAATTATTAAGACCTTCAAAAAGTAAAGATGATTTTCAGGATGAATATGAGGAAGAAATCAATGCTTCTAATCTCAGATTAGCTTTTGAAGAATTGGGTCCGACTTTTGTTAAGTTAGGCCAGATTTTATGTACTAGGCCGGATCTTGTTGGAAATGATATTGCAGAAGAGCTTACAAAACTCAGGGATAACACTCCTGTCACGCCATTTGAAGAGATTAAACAGGAAATTGAAGAGGAACTCGAACGGCCGTTGGATGAAATATACTCAGAATTCAATGAAGAGCCTATTGGTTCAGCATCCATAGGTCAAGTTTATAAAGCCAAATTAAAGGAAAATGGTGAAGAAGTGGCCGTTAAAGTTCAAAAGCCAGGTTCTTATGAAACTGTGACTCTGGATTTGGCCATATTGAAGAGAATATGTTATGCAGCAGACAAATACATTACAAGAACAAGGACATTCAACTTGCCTGCAATCATGTCTGAATTTGAAAGATCAATTTTAAAAGAACTTGATTATATGGAAGAGGTCATGAATATCCAGAAAATCACAAGGAACTTTGAAGATGAGGATTATGTGAAATTCCCTAAAGTTTATCCTAATCTTTGTTCTCCAAAACTTATCAACATGGGGCTTGTAAAAGGATACAATGTCGTTGATTTATATGATAAGGAAGTCGAGGGCATTGATAATATAAAGCTTGCTGATGACATTGTAAATTCCTATTTTAAACAATTGATGCTTGACGGATTTTTCCATGCAGACCCTCATCCGGGAAATATGATTATTGGCGAGGACGGAACCCTCTGTTATATTGATTTGGGAATGATGGGTATATTAAGTGAAGATTTCAGAAGTGATTTGGCCCAATTAATCCTGCTATTGTTTGATGGAAATTCAAATAATCTTATAAAACAGTTAATGTATATGAAAATTGTCACTCCCCAACAGAATACTGAAGAGTTAAAAATGGATATTGATGATTTGTTAAATCGTTATATGGGTGCCGAGCTGGACCAGATGGATGGCGTATTAACTAAGCTAATTGACACGATGATTAAACATGATGTCCCTCTTCCAAGAGAATTTGTAATGATTGGAAGGGGTGTTGCACTTATTGAAGATATTGGTATTCATTTAAACCCTAATTTCAATGCAACTACCGCTCTTCAAAGATTATCCAAGGAAATGGTTCTTCAGAAGTTTAAACCAGGAAACATTGCAGCAGGCAGTTTTAATTATCTTTTGGAAATTGAACATCTGCTGAAAGATTTGCCTGATAGAATTAATTCAACACTTAGTCAGGTTGAAAAAGGTGATCTTGAAATAAAAATGAAGCATGAGGGTATAAATGAATTTAAAAATCAATTAACTGCAGCATTGATTATTTCTGCTCTGATTATCGGTTCATCACTCACTATTTTGGCAGATAACGGACCACAAATATTTGATATTTCTGCAGTAGGATTTTTAGGATTTGCTTTCAGTGCAATTCTTGGAGCCTATATCGTTATAAAATATGTAATTAGACAATAAGATGATTTTAAATCATTTTATTCATTTTTATTTTTAGTAAAATTTAAAAAAATAGTGGATTGACCGAGAAATTTTCCCAGCCAAGTTTTAAATTTTATTCAACTGTTATTTTGTGTTTTGGAATAATTAATTTTGGAAGAGTAATTAATACAATTCCTGCACTGTATTTTGCTTTAATTTTATCTATGTCAATGCTGTTTTCAAATCTAACAGTTTTTGAGCATCTTCCAGTGGTTAATTCAGAAGCAATTACTTTTGCATCTTCAACATCTTCCAATTCTTCAATCAATGGTTTGAAAGTTGCTGTAATTACAATGTCATTGTCTCCTGCTTCAACTTCAACATCTTCTTTTGAAATTCCTGGAATTGCAACTTTTAAGTAGTAAGTTTCATCGGTTTCGATTAAATCAGCAGCTAAGTTGCTTACTGTAGCGTTTTTGTATTCGTTGATTTTGTCATCAGCATATTTTTGCACGTTTTTGAAATTTTCTTTCAATTCCTCAATGGTGTTGTTTAAATCATTTGCGAATTTTTCTGAATATACTTTAGTTTTTTCTCTTGTTTCATCGAATTTGTATTCTGCTTTTCCTTTTTTCGCATCGAATTTTTCTTCAGCTTCTTCTTTTTTCTCATTGAATTTTTCTTTCCTTTCATTCATTTTTTCTTCAAGAATATCTTTTTCTTCCATTTTTATCACTCCTTATACACTTCTTCCTATATGTTTGATTATAGATTATCAGTTCACCTATATAAACATTTCTCTAATAATAGTCCAATTCCTCTTCATCAACTTCCGGAGTTCTGTCAATTTTTTCAATGCTGTCAATAATTTCATTGATTTTATCTATTCCTTCACCATCAATGGCTGATATGAATAATGTGTTTTCTGGATTGTCTACAAACTGATTGATGTATTCTTCGTCCTGTTCAATGTCCATTTTATTAAATAGATAGATTATTGGTATTTCACTAAATATCTTTTCAATCTGTTTCAATAGATTATATTGGCTTTCCAAATGGAATCCGCAGGTTTCAGATCCATCAAATATGAATAGGATTGCATCTGCAAGGTGCTCTAGTGCTACAATAGCATTCATTTCAATGTCATTCATTTCTAATACGGGTCTGTCCAATAATCCGGGTGTATCGATGATTTGAATGCTTTTCCAGTGTCTTTCTGTGTGGCCTATCTGGATTCCTTTTGTTGTAAACGGATAATTGGCAACCTGCGGGTCAGCACCGCTGATTTGTCTTAGGAGTGTTGATTTTCCCACATTTGGAAATCCCGCAATCACTATTGTAGTTGCTTCAAAATCGATTGTAGGCATGTTTCTCAAACTGGCTTTTGCAAAATCCAGGAAATCAAGATCTTTTTCGATTTTATTTACAACAGACGCTATTCTTCCATATGCCTCTCTTTGGATAGCACTTGCTCTTTCGGAAGGATTTCTTTTAAACTTTTTTGAATATTCTCTTTCTAATTGGGCTAAAATACCATATGCCCAGTTAAGTGCGCCCAATGCCTGTTTCATCGAGTCCACGCCAACGGTAATATCGATGTAATCTTGATAAAATGGATGGAGCTCTTCAATTTCAGGCACTGCATCAAGGATTGATTTTAATTTGTCTTTTATTACCTGACATGCAGTAACTACTCTTCTTTCTTCAATTTTTTTACCCTTCAGGTGTTTTGGTATTTTTTGTGTTCTAAGTAAATCCGCAGCTTTTTTTCCTCTGCTGAATCCCTTATCCAATATTTCATCAGGGGTTGGTATCGTCGGTATCATCATTGTTATCACTTTAAATATCAATTAATTATTTCTCTCTTAACATTTCTATACTATATTTTAGATTTGGCAGGTTAATTAAATTTGTGGATAAAGTTCTTATATTTCAGTAGGTATTTTATTTGTTTTATTTTGTAGCAGATTTTGACAGGTATTTCTGGTTAAAAAAAGAAAAGGATTAAATTAATTAATCCTTAATAGTTATTGTGTTTGAAATTCTTAAATTGTCATACTCTGAGGTTATGATGTATTTTCCGGCCATCAGGTTGATGTTCAGTTTAGCTATTCCGTTGGAATCAGAGTATTTGTTGTAGATTACTCCGTTGATGTTGAAGGTTACCTTTGCATTGGCTAGAGGTTTTCCTTGACCGTCGAGAACAGTTACATTAAATGTTGAGCCGTCTTTGTATTTCATTTCTAAATCAGTAGCATTTAGGGTAGGCAATACTGTGATGTTGTATGACATCATTAATCCGGTTAACGGATCTGTTGCAGTCAGGATGTATTCTCCAGGAGCTAAGTTAATGTTCAGCTTTGCGGTTCCGTTTTCATTTGTTGTTCTATTATAGAAAACTCCGTTGATGTTCATTGTAATGTTTTTGCCGGTTACATGATTGCCTTCACCGTCAATTAATGAAATGAAGAACTGGGAAGCGTTTCTGAAGTATTTGACCAGATTGTCACCAATCAATGTAGGCAATACTTCAATGCTGTTTTCAACTGTAGTGCCGTTGAATGTCGTTTTTATCGTGTAGTCGCCAGGTCCTAAGTTGATGGCCATTTTGGCGGTTCCGTTTTCATCACTGACTCTGTTGTAACTTCCACCGTTTATTTCGAATGTCACTGTTTCATTGGCAATGCCGATGTTGGCTTCAAACTTGGAGTCGTTTTTATAGAACTTAACCAAATCCTGAGTGTAGATGTCCAGGTTAAGAGTATAGACTTTAATCATTGATGCATAATTCCATTCGGTTAAATCATCCCATTCGACGCCATCATTACTTATAAATGATACATTTGGTTCCGCATGGGTTCTTATGGTACCTAAAAGTTGCTGTGTGCTCTTGGATATGACTGCAAATTCATCTCCCTTCATGACAGGAATGAACTCATCTAACTCAACGGTTATATATCCTTCATAATCGAATGAGCCGCTTAGTTCGCATACCTCTTCTCCATTCACGAGTATTGTAAAGTCATAACTGTCAACGTCTAAAGCGTATAATCCGACAGCAGCAATCATGAGATTTTCCTCTGCGGTATATATGTTCATGGAATATGAACTATTCGCAGGTTTGACTTCAGTGGTTTCATGCTGGTAAATTTTGTCATAATTGTTGTTGTTTTTTTGTATGTTGAATGTCATGGAAGGTATGAGGTAACCTATTGATACATCATAATATGATATGTAGAAATATCCGCCATCTCCCCAATCGCTTCCCCAGCTGTTTTTAATGATAAATGCACCATCGCCGGGAGGGGTTTCTACAAAGTTTTCCTTAGGATAATTGTCATCCCAGCCGACAAGACATACGATGTGGTTTCCGCTTTTGTTTCCGTAATTGTAATATCCGTAAGTCGTTTCATTATAGTATGGTAAACTAAAATCATGATAATAACCAATGGCTACAGCACCATATTCGAGCAATGCCCTTTTGAGCGGGTCATTGTCCGTTGAATTATTTCTTATCGGGATGAATACGGTGTCCTTGATGTGGACATCTTCCGGAGTGGCAATTAATGGGGATATTTTTCCAAGTTCGTCATAGGTGTCGTATTCTGCAGGGGATACGCCAAGCCAGCTTACATAATAATTTCCGCCAAGAGATGGGAATCCGCCTTCTGACATGCTTATAGTACCATATTTTGAATATTTTAACATGCTATTCTGCAGATTGTTTTCAGAAAAGTCATAGGTGATATTGGCATATCTAATCAATACTGATTCCAATGCTGCCGTAGTACCGAATGCCCAGCATGCGCCCATATTTCCCTGATTTTTAACTGATGAAACCCATCCCCAGTCACGCAAGTCAAATCTTTTCGGAAGGGTTTCGACATTAATCGTATTGTTTATCAAATCAAAGGTGGTCTCGGATGATTTAATATTCAAATCATAATTCGTATTGTATAAAGAAAATTTATCGGATGTGAAATTGTTTCCGCTTATATCACCATATTCGCAATAAACTCCGTAGATGCTTTTGCCGTTTTCTGAAGGGTTGTTGAAATAATTATTCAAAATGGATACATTACAGTCATATGCATAGATTGATGAGCCGTTGCTTGCATTGTTGTCTTTTAAAATACATGAATCAATGGTAACATTACCCATGTCGAAGTAAGCTGCCCCACCATTTGAATAGCCTTCATAAAGTCCCATGTTTGAAGTAAATATTGAATTGGAAATGTTGACAGTCTTTACCCAGGAAGTATATACTGCTCCTCCGTCAAAGAGCGCAATGTTTGAGGTGAAGTTTGTGTTGTCAATGGTTAAATGTCCGGCCAGCTGAAGGTAAGCCCCTCCAAATTCGGAAATACAGTTAGTGAATCGGGAATTAAGGATTGTAATGTTACCGTCTAAGCCAGCTTCTTCGCCGATATCAACAAAAATCGCTCCACCATCTTTCGCGCTGCTGGTGTTGATAAAGTCGCAGTCATCTATTACAAATTCTGCTCCATGATTTTTGATTCCTATTGCGCCGGCAGTCATTGCGGCTGTCAGGTTGACAAATTTGGATTTTCTGATTGTTCCCGTACTTTCAGTGGCATAAATTGCAGAAGCATACTTTGATGATGTATTTGCAAAAGTGGAGTTTTCAATATACATTAAACTATTCTTTATGTAGACTAAACCCCAACTTTGGGCGATTTCGCTTGAAAAGGTTCCATTTATTATGTCCAACATACCCTGTTCGGTTTCAATCGTACCTCCCTTACTGGCATAGTTATCGATAAACGTGTCGTTTATACTTACGTATGATCCTCTGCCGTTTACAACTGCACCACCTGACTTGCTGGCATTATTGTCTGCAAAGACAACATTGTTTGTCGTGAGGGTAGAATTGGCTTCAATGAATATGCCCCCACCATTATTGGCCTTTCCATTTATAATGTTCAGATTGTTTATTGTTATGTTTGTTCCATTAACGGCAAAGATTCTGGCTTGGTTGGATGCATCAATGGTGTAGCCGTTTCCGTTAATGGTAAAATCATTTTTATTTATTTGAATTCCCTTATTAAGTTCATAATCAGTCGAATTGTCATATACATAGTCTTGAGTTATTTCTATGCTGTCCGTGCTCGAATCTATTTCCTCCTGCAGTGCCGTGAAGTTTCCTTCGGCCGAAACGGCACTGATTGAGATGAATAAAATAGCTAGGACAAGCAATATTTTAATTATTTTCATAATTATTTCTCCTTTTCTGATGAAATATTGTATATTTTTTAATTTTAAAAAAAGTTTTCATTTAACTGGGTGTGATGTTAAAAATTATTCAAAAAGTAGGATTATTTCTGCAGAAAATTTTGTAAATAAAAAAAGGAAAGGATTAAATTAATTAATCCTTTATTTGCAATTCTCATTCCATCGTACTCGGAAGTGATGATGTATTTTCCGGCCATCAGTTAATGTTCAATTTAGCTATTCAGTTGGAATCAGAGTATTTGTTGTAGATTACTCCGTTGATGTTGAAGGTTACCTTTGGCATTTGACAATGGATTTTCCTTAGCATCGAGATCAGTTACATTAAATGTTGAACCGTCATTATATGTCATTTCCAAATTCTATTTTTAAGTAATGTCAAATGTAATCAATTCTCCAACTTGGATTGTTGCATATTATGTGTTGTTGGTTGACGTTATCATATTCTTACTATTTAAAAATTTGTCCTTGGAATTTGTACACGTCACAGCTTTCATCCATCCAGCTGTCTGCACTGATTCCTGCTTTCATGCATGTATGATTTAAGAATTCTTCTTTTGAAAATCCGTTTTCGGGAGCTACTTGTGGAAGAAGCAGTCCTCTTGCAAATCCTTTTTGGATTATCAATCCGTCACGTCCGATTTCAATTTCGTCAAAGTACTGTTTCGGATGGGCCACTTCAATTAATTCCGGTTGGGTCAATACGGTCACTTCAAATTCCAGTTCACCATATTCCTCTGTTTTTAGTTCTGGAAATCTTGGATCGTTAAATGCTGCTGAAATAGCTACATCTATTGTTGATTCGATTAAACTTTTGACAGGTTCCGGATATCCAATGCATCCTCTAAGCCTATGTCTTTTATTTAATGTTACAAATACTCCTAATTCCTCTTTTAATTCATCAGGACAATCCTGCGGGATAGGTATTTTCCTGTTTGTTTCTAAATATACTGATATTGCTTCTTTTGCTACTTCAAGTAGATATTGTCCGTTTTCTTCACTTATCATATTATCACCTAATTGCTTCCCCCAACCATTGCATCAATAATTCTTGTGTGTGGTCCGCCGTCTCCAACTGGTGCGGTTTGTCCGTCTTTTCCACAGAAACCAACACTTAATTTAAAGTCATTTCCTAATGCATCTATATTTTTCAATGTTTCAAGGATGTTTCCTGATAATGAAACATCACGCAGTGGTGTTGTTAACTCTCCATTTTCGATTTTAAATCCTTCTGCAGCGTTAAATTGAAATATTCCTTTACCTGTATCAACCTGTCCGCCTCTTGAGCCTTTAAGATAAATTCCATCAGGAATATCTTCTATCAATTCTTCAAATGTCATATCTCCCGGATGTAAGTATGTATTGCTCATCCTTACAATTGGAGCATCACTTATGATGGATCTTGCATTTCCTGAGGATTTCATATTTAATTTGGATGCAGTTTCTCTTGAAGACAATAATGATATTAGCTCACCATCTTTAACCAATTGATTAGGCTTTGTTTTTATGCCTTCCACATCATATGGGTAGTATCCGAATCCGTCCTTGATTGTTGCGTCATCATAAATATTGACAATGTCTGAAGCTATTTTGGAGTTTAGTTTATCTTTGAGAATGGAATCGTTTTGCAATATTAAATCTGCTTCAGTTGCATGGCCTAATGCTTCATGCACCATTACTCCAGTCAATTCAGGGTCAGCTATTATTTTGAATTTGCCTGATGGTGTGCTCTCGGCTTTCAATAATCTTTGGGCTTTATTCCCAATGTTTCTTCCGAATTCTTCAATATCCTGGTTGGCTATTATTTCAAATCCTTTTACTCCGCCGATGCTACCGTGTCCGAATTGTATTATTTCACCGTCTGTTGCAGTAGCGTTCAATGCCATTCTGACTCGGCTTGTTTTCACTTCAATCTGGCTTCCTTCACTGTTTAAGAATAATTCATTTGATTCAATATCTCCATAGCCTATGGTTGTACTGTTTACTTTTTCAAGCGTTGCGCTGTCGCTTGCTTCTTTCATTATTTCTTGCTTTTCTTCAATTGACACATCTTCAAATGGTATTTTTACATCAGTTGCTATTTTATCTTTGATAATTTCACTTTCAGATAATTCAACATCTCCTTTTAGTGAGTTTGAAAGTTTCAATGCAGTTTCTGTAATCTCATCGAATTTGGATAGGTCTGTTGTGTATGCAAATCCCCAAGCCCCATTATTTAAAACTCTTATTCTTGCAGATATACCCATTCCAGTATTTATTTCATCAATTTCACTGTCTTTCATTAATATTGATGTGGAATTACTTTTTCCTGCTCTAATATCAATATAGTCAACTTTAGGAATTGTTTTTTCTATAACTTTTTCAAATAAGTTAATGTATTCTTCCATTCTATCGCTCCAAAAGTTCAATCATTAAATATTTTGAATTTCATAATACTTTAATATTTATAGTAAGATAGATAAATATAACAATTGACATATTTTATTAATGGTGATTTTTCATGGTTATTATTGTAGGTAGTGGAGCAGGTGGAGCTATAATCGCTCGTGAATTGGCGAAAAATGAAATTCCAGTAACAATTATTGAAAAAGGTCCTTATATAGATTCTAAGGATGCATTTAACTATTATGATGCATATAACGATAGTGTGGATTTATTGACTACAACATGTGTCGGCGGAGCGACAATCGTTTCAATGTCCAATATGGTCAGGGCTTTGGACAGTGAACTGCATGAGTATGGTATAGATATTTCTGACGAATATGAATACGTTGAAGAGCTTGTTGGCGTACATGATTTGGATGATTCACATATAGGTAAGGGCACTCAATTGTTTTGGATGCTGGAAGGGAACTTGGATTAGAAACACTAAAAATGCCGAAAGCCATTCGGGAAGAGGACTGTATCCAATGTGGAAAATGCGCATTCGGATGTCCTGCAGATGCAAAATGGTCCGGAAAAGATTTCATCGACGAAGCAGTTAATGATGGTGCAACATTCATAAGCGAAGCTGAAGTAACTGAAGTCATTGTTGAGGATTCAAAAGTTAAAGGAGTTAAGTATGTAAAGAATGGTGTTGAAGAGTCTGTTTTTTCAGATACCGTAATATTGTCTGCAGGCGCAATAGGCTCAACATTGCTTTTGAGAAGTGCAGGAATTGATGCCGGCCGTCAGATATTCTTTGATCCTTTTGTAACTGTGGGAGGATATATAAAAGATATTAACTTCAATACTGAAGTTCAAATGGCGGGTTTGGTCATAGGCAATAATTTCGTCTTATCCCCCCATTTTTCATCATTTACCATCGGCAACATAGATGATGAAAAAGTTGAAAACAAGGATATTTTAAGCATAATGGTTAAAACTGCTGATGAAGCGAAAGGTTATGTTGACGATGACGGTGATGTAGTAAAAATCAACACAATAGAAGATATCAGATATCTGGCCGAGGGAGTTGCAACAGCAGGATTCATTCTGGAAAAGGCAGGTGTAGACCCAAGAACTATTGGCTCAACACTTTATAGGGGAGCACATCCTGGCGGAACAGCACCGATAGGAGAAATAGTCGATTCAAATCAGGAAACTGAAATCAAAGGACTGTTTGTAAGTGATGCGAGCGTCTTGCCGATATCTCCGGGAAAACCTCCGATATTAACAATACTTGCATTATCTAAAAGGCTTTCAGATTATCTAAAAAATAAATAAGAAGATTATTCGAATTGTTTTTCGATATCTTCATGTTTTATTAACTTTTCACAGTAATGGCATCTGAGAACTGGTGGTTGTGATTCAATTACATTGAATTTGGATGTTATCGGTTCACTTTCAAAGTTAGTGATGCATTTGTCATTGGTACATCTGATAATTGATGTAATCTGTTGTGGAAGAATTATTTTGTCCTTTTTGACAACTTCATAGTTCCTAATGATGTTTATCGTTGCTTTTGGTGCAATTAATGCAATCTGATTCAGTTCTTCAGTATCAATTTCCCTATTTTCAATTTTAACAATGTCTTTCCTGCCGGTTTCTCTGGAGGATACATTCATTGCCACAGTAACATTTATGATGTCGTCATCTGGGAGGCCTAAAATTTTAAGAATGTGCAATGACTTATTTGCAGTAATATGGTCAATTACAGTTCCGTTTTCAATTGCTTTTATTTTCAATTCCTGTTTCATATTATGCGCCGCCATACATTTTTAAGACTAATGTTTGAATCAGTCCTTCCGTATCATTGATTATGTCTTCGGGACTTTTGTCTTTGGTTATGAGTGAAAAACTTTCAACAACCCTTCCTCCACGCAAATAGACTTTTTCTTCAAGCCTTTCAAGAGTTATCTCATCAGAGCCTTCCTTGCTCATGGTTGTAAATAAGATTACATCTTTTCCCTGCCAATTGCAATTGTCAACCAATGTTATAATTGCCGGAGCAGGTTTATTTGCCCATGTGGGGGTTCCAATATAAATTAAATCATAATTGCTTAAATCAAGTTTTGAAGGTGAAATTTTTGTTTTTGATTCTCTAAATGCATCAACAGAAGATAATAATCTATTTGCAAAACCTTTTCTATTTTTCAAATCTTTAATTTCAATTATGTCTGCTTTTAGATGCATTGATAATGTCCGAGCCATTATTTTTGTACTTCCGCCTTCAGAATAATATATGATTAAAGTATTCATCTTATCCTCCTATGGGTGGAGACCAAAGTGTTTTAATCCGGTACTTTCATCAAGTCCAAGTAGGATATTCATATTTTGAATAGCCTGGCCGGAAGCACCCTTTACGAGATTATCAATGGCTGATAACATCACTACTCTTCCAGTTTCATCTATTTCAAATCCTCCGATATGTACGAAATTGGATCCTCTAACTGAACTTAAATGTGGGATTTCTCCATCATCCATTAATTTAATGAAATATTCATCTTTATATTCTTTTTCATAACATTCCCTTAATTCGTCTGTTGTAATATCTTCAATCAGGAAGCTGTGGCTTGTAGTTTGAATTCCTCTATTAACCGGAACTAAATGTGGTGTAAATGATACTTTAACACCTTCAAATCCTTTCAGTTCTTGCTGAATCTCAGACATGTGTCTGTGTGAAGATATCTTATATGGATTAACGTTATCTGCAATATTTGGATAATGTGTGGTTGCACTAGCATTAACGCCAGCACCGCTAACTCCGGTTTTTGAATCAATAATAATTCTGTCCACTAAATCATTTTTAACTAATGGATATGATGATAAGATTGCACCTGTTGGGAAACATCCTGGATTTGCAACCAAATTGGCCTTTTTAATTTCGTCTCTGTATAACTCAGGAAGCCCAAAAGCACCTTTATTTTCTTTATCTGTATGCTCCATTCCATACCATTTTTCATAAACTTCGGTGTCACGGTATCTGTAGTCTCCACTTAAGTCAACTACTTTTGCTCCTGTTTCTAATATGCTTGGAACAATTTTCATTGATGCGCCGTGAGGTGTTGCAGTAAAAACAACATCTGCATCCAGTTCATCAGGCTGTTTATTTGCAAATTCAAGTCCGGAATCTCTAATGTGCGGGTGGATTTTATGAACTGGAGTCCCATCATACTGTCTTGAAGTAACATCTGTTATTTCAACTTCAGGATGGTTCAATAACATTCTTAAAAGTTCTCCTCCGGTGTATCCGCTTGCTCCTATTATTGCTACATTATACATATTTTTCCCCCTATTCACAATTGTCTAAAATTTTTCCTTCAAAATCAGTAGTTTTAATCTTTTTAATTATTTTACAGCTGCTGTCCAATTCATCTTGATGATAAACACTTACACGTTGAACACGAGCTTTAAGACCTCTTTTATCAATTTCTTTTTGTAATTTATCCACATTGTGTGTTTGATCAGGCCCTATGGCTATTATGTCCGGGTCAATTTCTTCCACTATCTTAAAAATATCTCCCTCTTCATTACCAAGATAAGCTTCATCAACAGGTTTAAGCATTTTAATTAATTCTAAGCGCTGATTTTCACCAACGATTGGGACCCTTTTTCTTTTTTCTACTGTAGAATCCCTTGCAACTACAACATAAAGCTTAGATTTATATCCTCCAAGGTTTTTTGCTTCTTGAAGATAAATGCCATGTCCCGGATGCAATAAATCAAATGTTCCGCTTGCCATTACTTTTTTCATTATATTCTACCTCTTCTGGTATTTTAAAGCTTCTTTTAAATCAATTTTATTTTTATAAAGTGCAGAACCGATAACGACTCCTTCCACACCGCTTTCATTTAATTTTTTAATATCGTCTATTGTTGTTACTCCTCCGGAATAAACAATAGGCAAATCTACAGAATTTTTAAGCTTAATTACAGGGTTGGTATAAAATCCTCCTAAAAGGCCTTCAACATCAACATTAGTAAATAAGATACTTCCTGCACCATGCTCTTTAAATTCATTGGATAATTCTACAGGGCTTTTGTCAATTTTTTCCTGCCATCCCTTAATGACTACCTTATTGTCTTTGCTGTCAAGTGAAATCATTATTCTATCCGAACCATACTCTTTGGATAATTCTTCGATAGTTTCTGGATTTTCAATTCCCATAGTTCCAATAATTAGTCGTTCGATATCCAAATCCAGTAACTCACGAGCATATTCTACGCTTCTGATTCCTCCGCCCAGCTGGATAGGAACAGACACTTCTTTTAGGATTTTTTTAATTATTGGCAAACTGGTCTTTCCATCAATGGTGCCGTCAAGGTCAATGACATGGATATTTTTAGCACCTTCATTTTCCCAGTGAAGAGCAACTTTTTCTGGATTTTCAATTTCAACCATTTCACTGCCTGGTTGACCTTGAACAAGTTGTACACACTTTCCGTTTTTAATATCAACAGCAGGCAATATTAACATTTCATCTTTATTGAATGACATTCATACCCCATAATTATTTTATTATAATAATATTTTATTTTTAAAATGTTTTATATGTATTGTTATTGTAATTAAAATAATGAAGAAAAACTAAAAATGTTTTTTTCTTATAATAATTTTTAGCTAAATTTTAATAGTTTCACTTAAATATGCTAGGGTATAGTTCTTTTTTTAGGTTTTTGTCGAGGCCTAGGTATTCGTGTCTCTCGATTATTTCTTTTTTGACTTTTTTCATTTCTTCGGCTGTTTTTTGTTTTGGCTTTTTGGTATTGTTTATTCAAAGATTTGAGTCGTCTCTTATGGATAGTTTCCATCCTTCTGGTGTTTTGGTCATGATTATTTCTCCTTTTTGGTAATGTTTTTTTTTGTGGGTGTTTTGTTTTGTATGATTTTTTTATTTGAATAGGTGGGGGTATATTTCTTTTTTTAGGTTTTTGTCGAGGCCTAGGTATTCGTGTCTCTCGTTTATTCCTTGTTTTATTTTTTTTATTTCTTCGGGTGTTCTTTGTTTTGGTTTTTTGTTGTTGTCTATTCGATGGTTTGAGTCGTCTCTTATGGATAGTTTCCATCCTTTTGGTAGTTTGGTCATGATTATCTATACTCCTTTTTGGTTAATGAAATATTTATTTTTAGGTTATTAATAAAATTTATCAATTCTTTTTCATATTTTTTTGTTTTTGAGGATTCTTTTAAATTTTCACATTCTATGAATATCTGTTTTATTTCTTGTTTTATTTTCTTTATTACTATTAAATCTATTTTTTCTTTAGATTCTAATATCCAATATTCGCCATAGGAACATATTATTTCATAGTCTTCAAATTCATGTTCTAAAATTTCGAAATTAGTTGCAGATGGTGGTGAATATGTATCTTTTGGATAATTATGTATTGTCAATATCTTTCTTTCATTTAATATGTTTGTATTGATTATTCCTTTGACAGAATCTCCTTCCCCAATAAAACAATGTATTATCTCTCCAGTTTCATAATCTAGGTATATGTTCCATTCTCTCGTTTCATTATGAGTTTTTCTCCTGAAAAGATTAATAAAATCACATGCTTCTTTAGATAGATCTTTAGGTAAATCGTTCTTATCAATGGTTTTTGTGTTCCAATCAATTTCCAGTCTTAGGAATTCATTATAATAGTTTCTGTTATATATTGAATTTTTAGGTATGGCCATTGTTTCCCTACCGTTAATTATCATATTCGTTATTAAAATGTTAATTATTGTTAGAATTTTATTTTTCAATTTCATAATCATCAATATTGGATTTAAATTATTTAAATGGCACTGTCCAGAATTTTACTGATAATTAGTTTTATAAACAACCTATAAATAATTTATAAACTGTTTTATAATATTTTAGAAACATTTAATTTAGTATAGTAAAAATAGA
>JAFZMD010000004.1 GCA_017553445.1 Methanobrevibacter sp.
AGGATAGAATCAAGCTGGAAGACGTTACTGTTGTCACAGGTAAAAAAGTAATGCCTACCGCTTCTGTCAAATTGAACATTGACGGTGAGGAAATCTTAAATGCTGGTGTGGGTATAGGTCCTGTTGATGCTGCTATCAATGCCATAAACTCTCTTGAAATGTTTGACGACATTGATTTTATTGAATATCATGTAGATGCTATTACTGGAGGTACTGATGCGCTTATTGATGTAATCATTAAGCTTCAAAAAGGCGATAGGATTCTTTCTGCAAGAGGAACTGAACCCGATATTATTGACGCAAGTGTCAAGGCATATATTTCCGGTGTTAACAGACTGCTTCAGGAGTAGGGTTATTTATGAATTTAGAGATTTTAGGCTTAAAAGGAAATATAGATTCTGTTGGCGATACCTTAAATTATATCAATTCCATTAAAAAGGATTCGGAAGTTATTCAGTTACTGAATGCTGATGCCGTTGCCGGAAAAAGACATATTGAACACGGCGTTAACCAGGCTTTCCTTGCATTTGAACGTGAAGAAAATCTTGCCAATGATTTGAGCGTTGAGATATGCCTTAGATGTTCGGCTCAAAGACAGATTTCAAAGGCTTTTAATTTGCTGGGTCTTAAGGAAGGAGAAATGAATTTGTGTGCAGTTCTGATTGACTGTGATGATTATACTTCCCAGCTGTCTTCCAGATTTAGTTTAGATGATGGTGTCCTGCTTCCCGATGTGGATAAGCTTAAGGAAATTTATGATATCAGTGAGGCTGAACTGGAAATTGTCGATGTTGAGGATATTTTAATCGATAGGATATCTAGGCTTGCTGTAGAGTATTGACAGCTTTGATTATTTCATTTAAATATTCCCTTTCAAGACAATTGTAATTTAAATTTTTTATTTCTATTGAGATGGCCTTTGTTTTCACCCTGTTGTAATTGGGACATCTGTTTATAAATCCGCTTTTGTTTATCGGCAGTTCGTTTTTCAGCTGCCAAGTTTTTTGCTTAGCATCATCATCCTTAATAATTAAATTTACGCCTCTTTTATCGGCATGTATTACATTATGTATATGTTTTTTTAAGTAGTCCGTTGCATTTAATGTAAGCTGCAGGTTTTTCTCAACACTTTTAAGTTCTTCATGTATACCGCTTGAAATAATTTCATTGGTTTTGCTTAACTTTAATGGAAGTGATGTTTCAGAGAAAAGATTTTCATCATTGGTTGCAATAAATCCTCCGCTTCCGACATTAATGATTTTTGGCTGGCCGGTTGAAGCAATGACAATGTCTGAATATTTGCAGTTTCCCAATAATTTCTTTTTATCTCCGATTCCTGCTGAAGCATCTTCAATTGTAGTAATTCCATTATTTCTAGAGTACTTTGAAATTGATTTTATGTCCTGTTCAGCAGCATAGCCTGCAAAACTGGTAAATATCAATGCAGAATTATCTTTTATTTTTAAATCATCAATATCTTCAGGATTGATGAGGCCTAAATCCGTTTTAAGGGTGATTATGTCTTTTCCTAAAAAGTTCGCAATCTGTTTGAATCCATGCCATCCTCCCTGGTCAGGAATGATGATGTCTCCTTTGATGGAGCTTAACGCAACAAAAATGCTGTTGTTGCCGCTTGAAGTTATTTTTGAAGATTCGGCATTTGTAATTTCACAAATCTTCTTTTCGCATTCACTTTCAAAATCAGTGTTTTCAAGCTTTCCTGATGCCACATCAGACATAATCTGTGTTGTTTTCTCACTTGGCGTTTTGAATTCAAATATCATAATATCATTTCTTAAAGTACATGTCAAGGGTGGTCTGTTTTGTATGAAGCATTTCATTAAGTAGCGTTCCCTGCTTTACATATTTTTTGATAGGTATTCTTAATTTGGTTCCGCCGTATTTTAATGAGTCTTCTAATGTTTCAAATTCTTTGTATGGCTTAAGCATTGCTTCTTTTATGTTTTCCCGAACATTGAATACTCCTAGGGGAACATAGCCTTCATAAGCTTCTCTCAGTATTATCAGTCCGGACTGTTTTTTAATTTTCATCAGATAGTCCAGAACTGCCATTTTTGCAGTATAATAACATCCTCCGACAATGGAATATTCCTTTTTACCTCCATTGGTTTCATAATCTGAATATATTAACTCTTCATTAGCCATAATCTTGATGAATGCCTCATACCATTCATATTGCCATTCTGTGGGCGTTAATATTATGATGTAATAGTTGTTGAGGCTTCCAAATTCAAAAACCCTATATGTATCAATCTGTTCGAATTTCCTAACCTCTTTGAGGAATCTGTCTGCAAGGGTTGAATCGCATGCCGTAATTGACCAGCGTGTAGGAACTAATTTTCTATTGTTTTTAGTGCCGATAGCACCAACGGAAAATGCTTTCTGCATTGCTGAGAATGGAACATCCTTGTTATGAAGATTGACAACTGCATCTGCAGCTTTCAAGTCAGTATCATAGAAGGTCTTTTCAAGCTGCTTATCCCATCGCACTGCATCAATGTCAAACTTTTCAATGACTGCACTTGGACCGTGGGGCATGCTGTCTTCGCTCAGCATGGATCCTGTAGGTGTCTTTCCAAAAGTGGCTTCACTGTCAATTGATGTGGATGCTAAGGAAATATCCTGCAATTTCTCAACAAAGGGATTGTCCAAATCATCTATCTTAATCAGCTGTTTTCCACGCACAAGACTCATCCTGTAATTAATAATGTCTTCCTGCTGTTTGTTCTGGCCAATCCATGATTCCGGTGAATCCATAATGGAAGTATCGCCGACTTCATTAACCATCATGGGTCCGGCATAAACTTTCGGATAGGACCATCTTCCGATAAAAACAGATGGCGGTGTACTTCCCTCAAGATTTTTTCCAACCTTAACAGATTTCATTTGAATTTGTTCTGTTAATTTGGCTAAATATGCATTTTTAGATGTTATCATAATAAATAAAAAAAGTTAAGAGATAATAATCTCTTGTTTAACAAAATTCGATAGTTGCAGGTGGTTTGTCACTTATTGATAAAGCGACATGGGTTACTTCGGAAATTTCAGAGGTTATTCTTTTTGATATGGTTTGGACTACATCCCAAGGCAATTGTGGAACGTAAGCGGTCATTGCATCAACGGAATTGATGATTCTTACAATAACCAAGTATCCAAAGTCCCTTTGGTCTCCTTTTACACCGGTAGCCTTACTGTCGGTTAAAACAGCAAAGTATTGCCATACCTCTTCATCAAGGCCTGCCTTTTCAACTTCATCGCAAACGATTTTATTTGCTTTTCTGCAGACTTCAACATTTTCTCTGGTTAACTCGCCGATGACTCTAACTCCAAGTCCAGGTCCTGGGAAAGGCTGTCTGTAAACGGTTGTTTTAGGAAGGCCTAATTCATCACCGATTTCCCTTACTTCATCTTTGTATAAGTCACGGATTGGTTCGCATAATTCAAGTTCCATTCCGCTTGGGAGAGCTAAATTGTGGTGTGATTTGATTTTTCCATCACTTTCAATCCAATCCGGTGCAATTGTTCCTTGCACTAAGAATTTAGCTCCGGATTCAATTGCTTCTCTTTCAAACACTTCAATAAATACTCTTCCGATGATTTTTCTTTTTTCTTCCGGATCTTCAACGCCGGCAAGCTGATCCATAAATTCATCTGAAGCGTCAACAAACTTAAAGTTTAATCTGTCTTTAAAGGTGTTGGTTACCTGTTCAACTTCACCTTCTCTTAAAAGACCATGGTCGACAAAGACTGCAGTTAAGTTATCTCCGATTGCTTCCTGAACCAATACTGAACAGACTGAACTGTCAACTCCACCGGAAAGTGCAATAATAGCTTTTTCATCTCCGATTTGGTCTTTGATTTTTTGAATGGCATCATCAATAAATTCTTTTGGACCTAACATTTTATTCCTCATCCTCTTCTTCATAATCTTCAATAATCTTTTTAATCATTGCTTCCAATCCATTGTCATTGCCGGCTTCGATAGCTTCGAATATTTCATCATATTTGACGAATTTTTCTAATTTTACGGATTTACCTCCAATCCCGGAAATTCTAAATCCATATTCTTCATCGCCAATTTCTATATTAACGTATTGTTTTTTCAAACCAGCTTTATTGTCCTGTGCCTTTTGTGCCAAGTCTTCTGCATTGTCAATCATTGTTACACCTTATCTTTTACATAATTTATAGAAATTTTCAAAAATTTGAGATCCTTTTGGGGTGTGATGTACTTCAGGATGGAATTGTATTCCATATACATCCTTGCTTTTATGTTTGAAGGATTCAATATCACATAATTTGGAATTGGCTAAAATTTCAAATTCATCGGGAATGCTTTTAACTTCATCCTTATGTGATGACCAAACTGCCATTTCTGGACCTAAGTTTTCAAATAAATTTTCATCATTGATAATATTGATTTCAACCTGGGCATAACTTTCGGTATTGGAAGTTGAAACTTCTCCGCCGTAACTTTTAGCAATTAACTGATGGCCTAAACATATTCCTAAAATAGGTATGTCGAAATGTTTAATGTATTTTTCACTGTTTCCAGCGCCTTCAATTGAAGGGCCTCCGCCCAAAATCAATCCGATTGGGTTTTTAGCTTCTATTTCTTCAATACTTAAAGTATTGGGGACTAATTCAGATTCAATTTTAAGATATTGTAAACTGCGCTGAATTCTATGGTTATACTGACCTTTGTTATTAACTACTAATATTGTCATATTATGCTCCAAAATATTATGTTATTATTTTTGGTTTTTTTCATTTATTATACTTTGTATCAAAAATCTTTTCAACAAAAAATATCTTAGAGAAAATCCCAATATATTATTAAATTGTAATATTTTTGCATGGATTTCAAAAAAATATTAGGGGAATTTATATGGATAAGAAATTAAAAATAATCTGTGTTATTGCTGTAATTCTTATATTGGGATTTGCAATATATTCTATATCTTCATTGAATCGAAGTTACAGCATAGATAATGCAGCCATGGACTTAACGATAGACAAGTACGGAAAACTGCATGTAGATGAAGTTTATGATTATTCGTTTAAGGGGGAATATAATGGAGTGTATAGGGACATTCCATTAAAATTCAATGAAAGCATTGAAAATATTAAGGTTTCGGCGGATGGAGCCTATACTAAGATAGTTGAAAATGAAAGTGGCGGTTATAAGCATTTAAAGATTTATTTATATTCGGATGTGCAGCATACTCAAAAAATAAAGGATTGCAATGTTCGTGTTCATATAAGCTATGATATGGAACATGTGGTTGATGTATATGATGATGTTGGAGTCCTCCAGTATAAGCTATGGGATAAGGAATGGGATGTTGGAGTGAAACATATGGATGTTAAAGTCCATCTTCCGGGAGACAGCGGCAATTCATACTATGTCAATCCCGAAAAATTCACAAAATCAAGTTCAATGGATGGAAACACTATAACCATAAACTCAAATGGTGTTTCTCAAGGTGAGATATATGAACTTCTTGTATTCATGCCGAGAGATGACTTTACAAAATCTGCGCTATATGCATATCACCATGACGGAAACGGTAAGGATATGATTTTAAATAATTTGAATGAAAGCCTTGATGAAATAAACTTTTGGGATATATTCAATACTGTTTTCACTCTGTTGGTATTCATAGGTCCTGTCATTGTAATATATGCTTATATAAAATATGGAAGGGAACCTAAAGTTGATTATGACGGAATTTATGAAAGGGATTTGCCTTCAGATGATCCTCCTGAAGTTGTAAATGCAATATTTTCACAAAGCCATGTTATCGGAACGCCCGATAGGGAAGGATTTGAAGCATCTATTTTGAACATCATTGATAAAAAGGCATTTGAAATTAACACTCAGGAAAATGAGGATTCGGATGATGGCGATGTGGTATTGACTGTTAAAAATGACAAGAAGGATGTACTGTCTTCAAGTGAACAGATAATATTTGAAACGCTGTCTCATTTTGCAGAAGATGATGTTTTGAATTTATCCGGTTTAAGTAAAAAGTTAACTAACGAAACAGATGCCAAATGGTTTATGGATCAATTTGAAACATGGAGAAAACAAGTAAAAGATGAAAATAAAGAATATTCTAAAAAATACTTTAATAATAAAGGTTCAGAGATTTCGGCAGCTGTGGGTATGGTCGGATTTATTATAGCTGTAATATCATTTTTCTGCTGTGAAATATTCATACCTGTTCAGGGAGCTAGAATATGGTCCACCAGAATGTCAATACTTATGGGAATAATATCTGTGGTTATCTTTTTCCTGCCTGCAGATTATCTTGGACAGTGGACTTATGAAGGTAGAATCCTTCATCTTAAATGGAAGAACTTCAAGAAGTTTCTGGAGGATAACAGTTTAATTAAGGAACATCCTCCCGAATCAATAGTTATCTGGAAAAAGTATCTGATTTATGGCGCCGCTCTTGGAATAGCCGATAAGGTTTATGATTCAATGAAACTCCAGGTGCCTAATGTTAACGAATATGATGACGGTGTATTCGTATATCATTCATGTGACGGGTTTGCATCCATGCACTCTGCAATAAATGCAGGTGAATATTGGTCCAATCCTCCATCTGACACTGGTGGAGGTTCAGGCGGTTCCGGTGGCTTCGGAGGAGGTTCCGGAGGCGGTGGTGGTGGAGCGTTCTAGTTCCACCATTTTCATTGATTAAATGAAAATTCAACCAAATAACTTGACAGTGCCCTTTATATAGTATATGGAATATATTAAATTGACATGGAAGCAAAAGATTTGGCATTTATAATTATTGCAATTTTAATTGCTGTTGTAATCTTAAAGATATTTATGTGGTTATTGCCAGTTATTGTTGTATTATTAATAGCATTTTTCATTTATATCTACTTATCTGAGAGATATGCTTAATTTAATTGGCCAATATTATTTATCCACATTTACTTTTTTTCTGATTGATTTTTTAAAAATAGGTAATTGAGGTGTTTAATTTTCATATTTAAACACCTGTACTGAAAAATTATTTGGCAGATAATTTTCGTCGTGTTAATTGAATCAGCATTTGTGAAAACTGATTCAATGATTTGAAGAGAGGTAAGATAATATATGTGTAAGCAATGTTTTTTAGGTTATCCTAAATTTTTACATTACCTATCATAATGTTTAATTTAATATTATATAACACTTTCTATTTTTTTAGGTTAACCTAAATATTAAATTATTTATACTTCTCATTTTAATATAATAACAAGCTTAACTTGATTAAGTCTTTTACAAATAAGGTGATATAATGTCCATTTATGAT
This sequence comes from Methanobrevibacter sp., assembly GCA_017553445.1. Taxonomy (GTDB): domain Archaea; phylum Methanobacteriota; class Methanobacteria; order Methanobacteriales; family Methanobacteriaceae; genus Methanocatella. The sequence continues at coordinate 7,338 of JAFZMD010000004.1, forward strand.
TTTGAAGTAAAAGATGGCGAAGGAAATATGATTTCTTTAAGTGAATACAAAGATAAGGTCTTATTGATTGTTAACTCTGCAATTAAATGTGGTTTTACTCCACAATACACGGAATTAAATGAAATTTATGCAGAATTTAACGAAGAAGGTTTTGAAATCCTGGATTTTCCATGCAATCAATTCGGTAAACAGGCTCCCGGCTCAACTGAAGAAATTGCAGAAGTCTGCCGCAACAAATGGCTGGTGCCATATCAGATATTTGATAAAATCGATGTTAACGGAGAAAATGCAGATCCGTTATATGAATATCTTAAAAATGAACAGCCGTTTACTGAAATTACTGGAAAAGGTGCAACAAAACTTAAAATTGTATTAAAAGCAGTGGATAGAAATTATAAGGATAATAACGATATTAAATGGAACTTTACTAAGTTTTTAGTTGACCGTGAAGGAAATGTTGTTCGAAGATTTGAACCGACTGAAGATTTGGATGATGTAAAAAAAGCAATTAAAGATTTGTTATAATCCTTAATTTTTTTTAGGTTATGTTAATATGGAAAAATATGATATTATTATTGTTGGTGCAGGACCGGGCGGCCTTACTGCCGGAATCTATGCAGGCCGTCAGGGAACAAAAAATCTAATTCTTGATAAGGGCTTTGCGGGAGGAATCGGCCGTGAAGTTCCTCTAATGGAAAATTATCCTGGATTTGACAGTATTTCCGGTCTTGAACTAATTGAAAAGATGAAAGCTCAGGCCATAAAAAACTGTGAACTTCATGAAAGTGAAAATGTTCAGGAAATTATAAGAACTGATGATGAATACAGATTCACAGTCAAAACAGATAAGGATTCATATTCAACTAAAACTGTTATTTTAGCAACAGGAAGCTCACACAGACAGCTCGACGCAAAAGGAGAAGAGGAATTCAAGGGAAAAGGTGTCAGCTACTGCGCAACCTGTGATGGATTTTTCTTTCAGGGAAGGGATGTCATAATGGTGGGCGGAGGAAACAGCGCCCTTCAGGAAGCATTATATCTGAATAATTTGGGGGCTAATGTTACTCTGGTTCACAGAAGAGACGAATTCAGGGCTCAAAAGTACTTGCAGGACCAGATTAAAGATGAAAGCATTAATGTAATCTATAATGCTGTCGTTGAAGAAATAAAAGGAGACATGCTTGTTGAATCAGTTGTCTTGAAAGACACAAAAAGCGGTGAATTGTCTGAATTATCTGTAAGCGGAATTTTTGTAAGTGTAGGTTACATTCCACACACAGAACTTGCCAAAGAGTTAGGTGTTGATTTGGACGAGTCCGGCCACATTATTATCGATAAAGAGCAGAAAACCAGTGTCGATTACGTATATGCTATCGGTGATGTCTGTGTAGGTCTAAAACAGTGGGTTGTGGCATGCGGCGAAGGTGCAGTTGCAGCAACTTCAGCATATCATGATTTAAAAAAATAGTGTCTGTAAGTTCTGATTTTTTAGAAGTTTTAACTAAAAAAATAATTGGGAGGGCGCTAGTTAATGCCCTCTAAGATTTTATAGTAATTTTGTTTGCAATGTTAAAGCCGTTGTAGCTTGATGTTATGATGTATTCACCAGACATTAAGTTAATGTTTAGTTTAGCTATTCCATCACTGCCCGTTTCCCTGTTGTATAACACTCCGTTAATGTTGAATTGAACACTTTGTCCGGCATATGCTTTTCCCTGACCGTCAACAAGTTTGGCTTTAAACTGTGATCCGTCTCTGTATTTCATTACCAGATTATCTGCATTTAATACTGGTAGGACTGCAATTTCATTGCTTTGAGTGCAATTTTTGTATTGGGTTGTTATTGTGTAGTTTCCTTGTGGTAGGTTGATGTTTAGCTTAGCATGACCTGTTGCATTGGTTGTTCTGGTGTAGAACACTCCGTTAATGTTGAATGTAACTTCTTCACCTGCACCGACATAACTACCGTCATCGGAATGTATGTGTACAACAAACTGTGATGCGTTTTTGTAATACTTGGTTAAATCGCTGGATTCGATTTGGGAGATTACTTTTATTGTATTAGATTCCATTTCGCCAGTAATTGGATTGATTGCAGTTAGGATGTAGTCGCCGGCACCTAAATTAATGTTCAATTTTGCAGTTCCGTTTCCATCAGTTGTACGATTATAGATAACACCATTGATGTTAAAGGAAACATTGGTGTTTGCAAGTGCTGTGCCGTTTGCATCACTGAATCTTGCATAATATTGAGTGTCATTTCTAAACATTTTAACTACATCTGATGCATCTATAGTTGACTTGACAGTTACAGTTGAGTTGACTAAAACATCATCAACAACAACGCTTACAGGATACTCACCGGCACCCAAGTTGATGTTTAATGAAGCAATACCATTCTCATCAGTGGTTCTTGGGTATGTTACTCCATTGAGGGTAATGTTTACAGGTTTGTTTGCTGCAGGGCTGCCTCTGGCATAAGTAAGATTTACAGTAAAGCGTTCAGGACCGGAATAGTATTTAACCAGTTCAGGAGCGGAAATAATTGCTTTTCCTCCCTCAACTGTAATATTTAAATCTTTAGTTAACGGATTGTACTTATCATCACCGGAATATGTGATAGGGAGAGTGTAATCGCCTTTAAGCAAATCAGGAATTGTGATAACTGCTTTACCGTCCTTGACTTCTGAGGAGTAGGTTTTGCCGTTAACTGTAGTGTTTACATTTCCTGTTGCATCACCAGGTAAGGTTATGGTGATTGTGGCATTTTCACCTTCAGTAATTTCACCGGCACTGATATCCATTGCGGTATTGATTTTTTTGACGTTTACAGTAATGTTTGTTGAATTTATAGCATAGATTTCACCATCACCAACTTCAACTGTAATGATTGCAGTACCTTCAGCTAGAGCAGTGACAACACCATTCTCATCAACAATGTAAACACCAGAATCATCCTGAACATAAGTTACATTTACTCCTTCAGGAACAGTGTTAGCGACAATAGTGAAATTTTGACCAACCTCTAAATTCAAAGTTTCATTGTTAACAGTGACGCTGGCATCGTTCAAGTTAACGGTAACAGCAATAGTCTTATTTTCTGCAGCAGTGTAATTTTCGTTACCTGCAAATGAAACAGTAATATTGGCTTCACCTTGCCTAATGCCTTTAATCTTGCCGTTTTCAACA
>JAFZMD010000040.1 GCA_017553445.1 Methanobrevibacter sp.
TGAAAAAAATGATTGGTATTTTTAATCTTTTCAAAACTTATCCCTCTACCTTGTTTTATTATCTATTTTAACAGACGAAAAGTCTTCAATAACAGTTACGGTAACAATTCCAGTATTCTTATCTACCTGAACATCAGCTGCAGTTATTGGAGTAACTGATGTACCCGGAACCGTTGACTCTTTAACGAATTCCTGCGCCGATTGTATCGCATCCTTCAGCGAAACTTCTCTTTTTGAAGTCTTTAATATGTCGCCATATATTACACTACCGTCACGAAAACCAGCTTGCATAACATTTAACCTGATTGTATCAACCGGAACAATATCATTGCCTTTTACAATGATTCCGGAAACAGGTACGCCGTCATTAAGCTCGTTAGATGAAGCAAATGCAACATATGTAATTAAACGGCCACAGAGAATCAAAATAAACGCTAATAATAAAATTATTAATGTGTCTCTTCTAATTTTTACAAACATGTTTTTATCCTCTTAGATTCAGATTCATAAGAATATAAAAATCTATACAGTATTATTTTTAATTGATATTATATTTAAATTTATAGAATATTTTGAAGTAAGGATTCGGCCGGGTCCATACCCTGAGCACCGATTAACAAAATAATATCATTTTTATCTGCCAGTCCATATACTTCAGATAAACAGTCAATCAAATTATCAAAATGAGCATATTTTACATTATTCTTATCCAAAACATCAAAAAATACTTCTCTTTCTTTTGGAGTGACATAGTTCAAGTCATTGACAACGTCATTGCTTGAAGACAGGAACAGATTAATGTCATCTGTTAAAACTTCAACCAGGGCTTCGACATTTAGCTGATTTATCTCAACACCCCGAGATCCCCTTATGGCACATACCACATGGAGCCTGCGGTCATCATCCAGAAGTTTTATTGTTTCACGGATGGTGTTTCTGATTCCATCTGGGTTATGTGCAAAATCATCGATAATCAATGGCTCATCATTGAGTTTTGCAAAGCGTCTGTTGAGTGCCCTATAAGATTTGACGGCATTTCTTATTTCATCCAAATCAATATTCAAGCTTATGCAGGCACCGACGGCAGACAAAATGTTCTGTATGAAATGGCCACTTGTAAAGGGCAGATCTCTCTTTTCAATAATCAGTTCATCATTATAATATATTCCGTCATCAAAGTATAAATCACAGGATTTGTCATTCATAGACCAGTAAAATGGGTTTTTGGCATCGAGCTTTCTTACCAGTTCATCATCATGATTTAAAATTGTTATTCCATCCCCAATGGCCTGTGGAACTGCTGAAATCTCATCAAAAACCTCATCGATTGAATTTACAAGGCCGATATGGTCCATTGCAATATTTGTAATGACTCCCACTTCCGGATTGAGTGCGTTTGACATTAAAGAAGCGTGATTTTTCATAAGATTGCCAAGCCATCCCTGAACTTCAGACACTTCGATGACCAGATAATCAAGCTTGCCATTTGCGTTGATTTCATCTGAAATCAGTTTTGAAACCATAGGGTCGATTAAAGTATTGAATTCCGATTCGCTGTCTGTATTTGTAAATGCATGATAGCCTGCGCTTTTTAAAATATGATATATTAAATGTGACGTTGTTGACTTGCCGTTTGTTCCTGTAATGACAATGTTTTTTGAGCTTGGAGAAAAATTATTAACAGTCCATTTTAAGGCATAGGCATTTGCAAGCTCGATTTTATCCGTAATTATTAATGGAAAGTTCAATTCCTCTGCCTTTTCGATGGCTCCATCCTTTGGATTTTGAGTAATCAGACATGCAATCTCCTTATCTGCAGCCATTTCAATACCCTTTCCATTAATCCAATGCCTTATTACAATGTCTCCTTTAGTAGAATCATTGATGAATGTAAATCTTCCGGTGAAATCCTGATTTAAAAAGAAACTATCATTTCCAACTATTTTTCCGTCAATGGAATCAGTCAGTTCATTGATTTTCATTTCAAACACCTAAAATAAAATTAGAATATATACATCTTGGCCAGAATGCCTATTGCACACAATACTATTGTAGAGCCCCAGTACGTTAAGATGATTTTAACTTCAGACATTCCGTAATGATTCAATGTATGATGCAAAGGCTCAACAGGCAATTTAATGATATGTGCTCTGTGAAGCAGACTGACAACTACAGAGATAATAGGCACACCCAATGCAACAACGCCGAAGTAAGGCATATCAGTCAAAAGGACTGCTGCAGCATAACCTGTACCCAATACAAATGATCCCGTATCACCCATGAATATTGAAGCAGGATACTTATTGAATACTAAAAATCCTAAACATATTGCTGCTAAAATCAAAAACGGCGGAATTACATTCATTTGTCCAAATAAATAACCATAAATACAACATGAAATGGAAGCTATACCTACAATTCCTGCTGCAAGGCCATCCATACCGTCAATCAGATTGACTGAATTGATACAGCCTAAAACTGCAATGATGACAACAGGAATAGCTAAAATACCTAACTGAAAACCGCCCAAACATGTAATGACACCAGTCAATCCTAAAAACAAACCGATTACAATCTGGCAAATGATTTTTTCAAGCTCTCCAGGTTCGGTTTTAATAGGTACTTCGCCGACAACCTCGACTTTTCCCTGCTTTAAAAACTCGTCAACTTCTGCTTTGGCCTTTGGAGTTGCCACCCTTACTTCCTCTTGGGGTTCGACATCCAATCTGCCCAAGGTTATTACTTCATTGGAAATATTAACGACAACTTTTTGTATTTCCTTAATCTTTAAACCGATCAAATCATCCACCATACCTACAATACCACCTATAAGCATGATAAATGAAAGAATTAAAATTACAGTATTCTGATAATAAAGAGAAATAATCAAAGAAATGGAAAATAAAAATGCAATACCACCCATGGTAGGTGTTCCGCTTTTATGTCTATGTTCACTGACGATAGGACTGTCGGCAATCCTTGCTTTAAGCAATATTCTTTTAACATACCAGGTAAAGAATATTGTTGAAATTAATGTAACTAAAAAAAGAATTAACATTTCTTCATTATTCATTCGAATCACTATAAAAATATTTTAGACATATTATAATTATCTAATTTATAGTATATAACTGTTAACTATGTCAAATCATCAATTAAATCTTCAAGTTCTTCTTTTGATTTGGCGCGAATGGTAATTCTCTGATAGCCTTCAGGTCCATGGACAACAAAATCGTTGTTGTCGAATGATTTTACAGGCTCATTAATTTCAGGCCCATCATAGTTTCCGATTGGAATTTCTGTGGAATAATAATATTCAAGCTTATCAAGGACATTTTTTAAGCTGAAGTCTCCGCAGGCCATATTTATTAACTCGCATAATGAATTAACACCGCAAGTTGCAGTGGTCAAATATCTTGTTCCGTTAGGCCTGGTATTAACCTCAATGGCATACAGCTGATCGTCCTTATGGGAATACATGAAATCCATTTCAAATATTCCGTCGGAACCCAGATTGCGGGCTACATTATAAGCGGTATACTGGATAAGATTATTATCAACCCCATCAATCAGACAAGGTCCCAGTTTAACCTTATTCAATGGATGTGTTCCTTCAAGAGTGGTTTCGCCTTTATAGATTGGTGGAAGCGGAATATATTCACCGTTGAAACCCAACACTTCAATTGAAATTTCAGACCCTTCAATGAATTTCTCACATAACGCCTCTGAAAACTCTTCGAAATACTCTTCCACATCTTCCAGATTATTGGCAACCTTGATGTCCTTTCCGCCCTGACCTTCGCCCTGCTTTAAAACAACCGGGAAATCAAGTGTCAGTTCATCGGGACTCTTGAGGATTTGATAATCCGGAGTGGCCACACCGATTTCAGTGTAGAATTTTTTCGTATTGATCTTATTTGAAGTCAGCTCCACAGCACGGACACCCGCTGCAATTACCGGAATGCCTTCTTTTTCAAGCTCCTCTTTCATATGGGCTACCTGAATCAATGGCGGGTCTATTCCAATTAAAGGAACTACAGCATCAACGTTTTGAGTAACTGCAATCTGTTTTGGACCTTCCATTCCCCTAGGCACAATGAATACCTGATCCGGCAAATCCAAGTTAATTGCATCTTCATTGGATTCTGTTAAAATGCTTTCTATGCCCTTTTTCCTTACGTAATAATCAACATCATCATATAAACGTGAACCTATAAATAAAATTCTCATAAAATATCTCCCAACAATTCAATAATCTCATCTGCACTTTTTTTAACGTTTTCTGTTAATTCACCATTGAAATCCATCAAATCGGCTCCTAAAACACCTAATGAATCCTGGTCAATCAGCTCCAGCAGCTGAGGTTCTATTCCAATAAATAAAATATTATCCTGATTTAAAAATTTTACAAAATATGACAGGGACATCGAATGGGTTGAAATTCCAATATTTGCAAAATCTTCCTTATCCACAATCCTATAATCACCACAATCCAATCCCATCAGACAGGCGTCAATTAATATGATATGTGACGGATTTTCCATTCTGATTTTTCCCGTGAAGTTTTCGGGAACTGTCTGGGCATTAATCAGCAACACATCATCGCTTAAATCCAGCTGATTTAACTTAGAAACTATATATGGGCCTACGCCATCATCATACTTAAGCTCATTTCCAATGCCCATAATAATTAATTTTTCATAATCCTTTAGAAAATTCCTTAATTCCTCTTCAAAAGAAATAAGACCACCTTATAATATTTTAGTTTCAATCGTTTCAATGCCTTGTCCCATTATATATTTTAATTTCACATTAATTAAATCATTGCATTTTACCTCAGTTTCATCAATTGGAATTAATAATGGGGGATTGAACATCGGTGTCGGTCCGCAGACAACATCATCGTTTAAAATGGTGACAGTAGTTATCTTTATTCCGTTGGCGGTGTGGTCTTTATCAGATTTAAATTCAATGTCTTTTTCAAAATTTGGATTGATTTTATCCTTTAAGATGATTTTGGAATAGCTGACTGGTTTTGATAATATTTCATATTTAGCATTCTCGTCCCAGTGGACATAATGCCTTTGCATGTTAACCAATTCCGCAATGTTTACAATTGCCTTTGGAATAATTTGGCCGTCTTCTTTAAGAAATTTGCGGGCATGATTTAAAACCGAAACTTCCTCCTCATCTATTAGAGCGGTGTCAAGCATTTCACAGACTATCAAATCAGCTTTTCCCTCAAAATCATATGTTGAGGCATCCTCATTTATTACCTTAATATTATTAAATTTTTCCAGATTCCTAAAAGCGCAATGATATGATTTTGAATCCATTTCTAGAGATATTATTTCATCAAACTTATCGCTTAAAAAATAAGAAAGCAGACCAGACCCACAGCCCAAATCATAAGCCAAATCCGTATCTGATGAATACTGATTAATGGCTTCAAAAAAAGCAGATACCCTTTCACTATCTTTCAGCAAATCCAAGTGATAATGGGTGGCTTGAAATTTCATGAAAAAATAAAATGTTTAGTGATGATGATGGTGGTCATGTGAATGTCCATCAGGTTCACTAAATTCCTCTCCATTTGCAGTACTTGTTAATTTAACATGTTCTACGCCTTTGAGTCTCATTATTTTCTCAGTCAAATCACGTATCTCTGCAATATCACCGTTTACAACAACGATTTCCATACAATATTTGTCGGTCATATGGATATGCATGCTCGTGTTGATTTCATTTCTAAAGCTGTGTTGGATTTCTGCAAGATTTTCCATTACCCCAGTATAATGGTGGTCATAAATAATGGTTATTATCCCGATTCTTTCTCCTTCCATAGAATTCATCCATTGATAACGGACAATATAATCCTGAAGTGCATCACGGATACCTTTAGAACGAGATTGATAACCCCTTTGCTTCAATACTTCATCAAAATCAGACAGTAATTTCTTAGGTAATGACATACTTATTCTCATCATAAAAATAACCTTTATTAATAATTATTGTATTATATTTATATCTTAAAGATATATAAATGTTATGATAAAATTAGAAAATAATAATACTCCAATAATAAATTTTTAAAAAAAAATATTATTCAACTAATAAGTAATATTCGCCGTCAGATTTATTGATATGCTTTAAAAGGCCTTTGTTTTCGAGAGATAGGATAATATGATACATCCTAAAATTCGTTAATTTCAAATCACCATAAAGCAGGTTGCCTTCCAGGATATATTTTGAAACCAAATTCTTTTCATCAACCAAAGTCTTAATCAATTCAAAAGATTCCTTTTCTTTAATGTTTAACTCCAATTCTTCCAAATCCTTTTTGGAGTTTACAGTGTTGATTTTCTTATCTGAAACCAATAGCTTAATGTTGGAATCTTCGAATTTAACTACATTCTTATTTGAAAGAGAATTCAATACCTGAACTAGGTCATATTCATGAAAACTTCCCATACATAACTCTTTTTTTAGAGCATCCAATGGAATGATTCCATCATATTCCACATCAAATATTTTAATCTGGTTGAAAACAACCTCTTCCTTTCTAGTAATAGTAATCATATAATCAAATAAATCTGTTTATATTAACACTTTGAATTTGCTATTACTTAAATATATGTTTAAATATAATAGTAAACAATGAAAAGTGAAGACATATTGATTGAACTTGAGGAAATATTGTCAAACGACATCATAACAAAAAACGATTTGATGATAATCCTAAAAAAATATGCCAGAAACATCTCCCCCTATGATTTGATGCTGGCTTCTGCGAGAATGAGGGAAGACGGAAAATATCTCCAATCACAGTACAGAGACAAATACCTGGAGATTTACATAAGATACTTTATCATGCGCATGAAAGAGGTGGCGGACAATAACGACGATATGGATGATGAAATAGACATTGCCGCCCTGGACGATTCATATCCATTACTTCAGACGACTTTTGAAAACGAAACAATAAGCAAGGATAAAGACGATAAATTTCCACTTATTTATGTAATCACTTCACTTTACACCACATTTATTTTAGAGGAACCTATTCATCCAGTGGGAAGTGAATTTCCAGGAAGTCTGAAGGTAACTGAAGAAAATGGCACTTATTTTTGCCCTGTCAAGGATAACCAGAAAGACAATCCAAATGCGATATGCCATTTATGCCTGGCCGAACAGACACCAAATATTTAATAATAACATGATACTAACAATATAATATGATTAAATTAAATAAACATCACATCTTTATTATTTTTATAGCGTTGGTTTTAGTTGGATTGATGGGTGTTGCAGTCGCATACACAGGAACCGGCTTTTCACATGACAAGAAGATATCCGACTACGATTCATTATCATTAAATGATATTTTAAGCAAATACACAGACACCAACTGCAAATCAGAAGCCAAAGGCTTATGTACAAACGTGGCCGATGGAGATACCATTACCGTGGAAGGAGTTGGAAAAGTCCGTTTGGTTGGAGTAAACACCCCCGAAAAAGGCGTTTCAGGATCGGACGCATCAACATACTTTACAAAAAAGCTATGCCTGAACAGGGAAGTAAGCCTTGACATTGATAACTCCAAACACAGCGACAAATACGGAAGGACACTTGCTGTCGTTATAGTTGACGGCAAGAACCTGAATGAAATGCTTTTAAAGGAAGGCCTTGCAGAAATCATGTATATGCCACCAAGTGAATTCTATCCATATGACTGGGCTGGAGACAATACCCACGTTGCAAGCCAGACTTCAACAAGTTCAGATACATCTTCCGGCTCAACAAATGATGCGGGAACATACATTGGAAACTCAAATTCACACAAATTCCACTATCCGTCATGCAAATCAAGTTCCAAAATCGCTGAAAAGAACAAAGTAACATTCTCCTCAAGAGATGAAGCAATTAATCAGGGCTATGTGCCGTGCAAGAATTGCAATCCATAATATTTAAATAAGTAAAGTAAAAATAATTAATTATAAAGTATGGTGGAGGTACTTGATATGGTTGATAAAAAATCCCCTGCAGACGGCTGGCCAGTAATCAGCGGAGATTACATTGTAGGCGACCCTGAAAGTCCAGTTGCAGTAACAACACTCGCTTCACACATTGAAGCTGATTTGACCGGTGCGGCAATTGCAGGACCATGTAAAACTGAAAACTTAGGTATTGAAAAGGTTGTAGCAAACATAATATCAAATCCAAACATTAGATTTTTAATATTGGCTGGTGCAGAAGTGCAGGGCCACATTACAGGCCAAAGTTTCAAGGCACTGCATGAAAACGGAGCCGACCCCGATAAGAAAAAGATTATTGGAGCAACAGGCGCAATTCCATTCGTTGAAAACGTTCCCCTCGAAGGTGTTGAAAGATTCCAACAACAGTTAGAACTTGTCGATTTAATCGATACTGAAGACATCGGAACGATACAGGCAAAAATCAATGAATGCGTTGAAAAGGACAGCGGCGCATATGAAGCTGAACCTATTGTAATGGAAGTTGACGAAGAAAACGAATGTCTGGTAATTGTACCTAACAAAAAAGAAGAAGAAAAAAAATCTTGAATTTAAGGATTATTACCAATAATCCTATCTTATTTTTTAATAATAATCATTGCAAAAAAAGAAAAAAAGAAAAGATTTAAGCTTTTCTTTGAATTGTGGCTATTGCGCTTTGAGCACCGGATTTTACATAACCGCTTTCATCATCAAGCAATTTTTCAAGTGCAGGAATAGCTTTTTCATCATCCAAGTTACCTAAAGCCCAGGCAGCTGCCCCCCTGACTCTCCAGTCAGGATCATCCAAAACTTCAATTAAAGGATCGACTGCAGCAGGACCCATACGGCTTAAGGAAGTTGAAGCTTCCCTTCTGACAAGTTTGTTATTGTCGCTTAAAGTTAAAATCAATGGTTTGATTGCTTTTTCATCGTTTATTGCACCTAAAATGCTTGCAGCATGCAAACGGATATTTTTCTTTCTGCTTGATAAAGCGGAAATCAGCGGGTCTACAGCCTCTTCGCCTTTCAACTCTAATGCACCGACTGCATCTTCGACGACAAAGTCATCCTTATCATTTAACTTTTCAATTAATTCATCTATTTCAGACATAAAAATCCCTCTAATATAACAATTATTAAATAAACATATGTTTATAGTTATATGTATAAAAGTATTTTGATAATATACGAACAAAAAAAGTGAAATAATGTACGATATTGCAATAATAAGCGGAGACGGCATTGGAAATGAAGTTATGGAGTCTGCCGAATATCTATTGGATAAGCTGGATATAAACTTTAATTTCAGCTACGGCGAAGCGGGCTTTGAATGTTTCAATAAAAACGGTACAACATTACCCGAAGAAACAATTAAAATAGCGAAATCCAGCGATGCAACCTTGTTCGGTGCTTCAACCTCAACTCCCGGCCAGCCAAGTCCAATCATAAATCTAAGAAAAGAGCTTGACGTATACGCAAATTTAAGACCTATTAAATCATATAAAGGCGTTAAATCCATAAAAGATAATATTGACTTTATTATAGTGCGTGAAAATACAGAAGGATTATACAGCCAAATCGAATATGGTGATGATGATAAGGTAATTGCCGAGAGAGTAATTACCAGGCATGCGAGTGAAAATATATCAGAAATAGCTTTCAAATTGGCAAAAAGAAGAAACAATAAGAATAAGGTAACCTGTGTCCATAAAAGCAACGTATTGAAAAAGACAGACGGAGTCTTTAAGGAGTCATTTTATAATGTGGCCAAAAACTATCCCGAAATTGCAACAGAAGACTTTTATGTTGATGCAACTGCAATGTATCTGATTACTGATCCTCTGAATTTTGACGTCATCGTGTCAAGCAATCTGTTTGGAGATATCTTGTCGGATGAAAGTGCAGGTTTAGTTGGAGGGTTGGGTCTTGCGCCATCCGGAAATATTGGGGATGAAAATGGACTCTTTGAACCCGTGCACGGTTCAGCCCCCGACATTGCAGGCAAAAACATTGCAAATCCATGTTCCATGATACTGTCAACGGCGATGATGCTGGACTATATAGGAGAAAAGGAAACTGCATTGAAAATCAATGAAGCTGTTGAAACTGTTGTGGCAAAAGGAAAAATATTGACGCCTGATTTGGGCGGAAAATCCAAAACCATGGAAATGACACAAGCCATTGTCAAAGAGGTGATTTGAATGTTGAATATTACTACATTTCTCGATGCTAATTCAAAAAGACTAGACAAGAAAGTATTATATAATCCAAGAAGCGGTGAAAAATACACATCTGGAGAAATTTTATCAATAGTCAGTGAAATCGGACGCCAGTTAAAATCTAAAAATATCAGCAAAGGAGATCGGGTTGTAATTTATCTGAACAATTCATGCGAATACCTGTTTTCACTTTTTGCAATATGGAGGATTGGTGCAATTGCAATTCCGACCAATAGAGTATTTACTTCTTCAGAACTTGATTATATCATTCATGATTCACAGGCAAAATTAGTAATTACAGATAAGGAAGCAATCGATTCAATAGATATCAACACATACATTCCGGAAAATATCGGCGAATATAAGAATTGTGAAGTATTGAATGCCTGCAATACAGATTGGGATGATTTATGTCAACTGCAATATACTTCAGGTACAACAGGCAAGCCAAAAGGTGCGATGTTAACCCATGGAAATTATTTCACTGCAATACACAACGAATGTGACGTGTTGACATTAAAACAGGACGACATATTTTTAGGAATATATCCAATGGCACATGTAGGCCTTTCATGGGCAATAGCTGCTTTACGAGCTGCTGCTTATTATATCATGATTGAACAGTTTGATTTGGATGAATACTTAAAATTATGTGAAAAGGAGAAGGTAACTGTCTTGACAGGAATGCCTCCAGTAATCCACTCACTTACAACAATGGACAAGACAGAGGAATTGAAAACAGTTCGTGAAATAATAAGCGGAGGAGGACCTCTGCACAAAAAGATATGGAAGGAATTTCATGAAACATATGGCATACCTATCATTAATGCATATGGATTATCCGAAAGCATTGTTATCGGAACAGGAACGGTAATCAGGCCCGAGGACTATCGTGAAGCGGACAGATTTGAAAGCGTGGGCCATCCGGTTTGCTTTTCAGAAGTTAAAATCGTTGATGAAATCGATTCGACAAAGACACTGGACAAATACGAACAGGGCGAAATTGCTTTAAGAGGACCGGCCATCGCAAAAGGATATTGGAAAAGAGAAAAACAAACCATTGAATCATTTTTGGATGACGGCTGGTTTTTAACAGGAGACATCGGATATCTGGATGATGATAATCGTTTGTTTATTACAGACCGTAAAAAAGACATGATTGTAATGAGCGGCTGGAAAATCTATCCGACCGAAGTTGAAGAGGTATTGATAAAATACCCAAAACTTAAAGAAATAGCTGTTTTCAGTGTCGGCGACTGCCACAGGGGAGAAATACCAGTAGCAGCAGTTGTCTGGAATGATGAACCTGACCATGAGGGCTTAATCAAATATGCCCGCGAAAACTTATCCCGCTATAAAGTTCCGCGTGAAATCTATGATTTGGATGAGCTTCCAAGAGTAAACGGGTGGAAACTGCTTAGAAGAGAACTGAGAGAAATGTTCAAAAATTAATTAAAGTTAGAAATTAATCTAACTTTAAAAATTTTGTTGTTGTATTATACTTAGTATATATCATTTTTAAGTGCTGGGCACTAATAAACCATGGTTAAAGGCAAAATCATTATCAAAAAAATCAAAAAATTTTTCCGGAAATTAAAATAATACAACAAATAATTGATTTTTCAAATAATAAACCTTCATTAAATTATTGGTTTTGATTATTAATAAGTTTGACAGTTTTTTATTCATAAAAAAAGGATTATGTGAGAGTTATTGCTCTCAGACATAAATATTCTATTCAAAAATCATTGTTCCAATGCCGTCGGTGGTAAATATTTCAAGTAAAAGAGAGTGTTTTTTACGTCCATCAATGATATGACAAGATTTTACACCATCTTCAATGGCTTTAACACATGTTTCGATTTTTGGAATCATTCCTCCAGAAATAATACCCTCTTCAATTAAATCAGGAATTTCTGAAACTTTAATCTTTTTAATCAAAGAATCCGGATCATTAGGGTCTCTTAAAACCCCAGGAACATCAGTTAAAATAATTAGTTTTTCTGCATTAACTGCACCTGCAACTTCACCTGCTGCGGTATCGGCATTAAGATTTAAACTGGTTCCATCCTTTGCAATACCAATAGGAGATATTACTGGAATATAATCATTTTCAACAAATAAATCAAGCAGATCGGTATTTATGCAGTCAACTTCACCAACCAAACCCAAATCAACTTCCTTGTCAAGCCCTTCAATTTTGCGAGCTCCTTTTCTGTGAGCAAAAATTAAACTAGAATCCTTACCGGATAAGCTGATTGCATTGCCGTCATGATTAATTAACTGGGAAACGATTTCAGTACTGATTTTTCCAACAAGAACCATTTCAATAATATCCATGGTTTCCTTATCAGTGACTCTTAAACCTTGAATAAATTCGGGCTCTTTACCTAATTTATCCATTGAACGGGAGATTTCCGGACCTCCCCCATGAACAATAAGTGGTTTCATACCCACATATTTAAGTAAAACAGTATCGCGAGCTGTAGAGGACATTGCTTCATCATCAATCATCGCATGTCCGCCATACTTGATTAAAATTTTTTTATTGTGAAACTTTTTAATATAGGGTAAAGCTTCAATTAAAACATCAATATCTTTCATTTCATCACCAAATATAATATTTAACTTAATCGTTTATAAGCCTTACACTTGAATAACCCTAAAAAAAGTAAAAAAGGAGTGGTTAACTCCTATAATCCGCATTTGAATTTAAATCTGTACTCTTGGTTTACAATTTCCATTCCTTCAAATGAACCGTTTAAGATATCTGCGACTTTCTGCAAGTCTTCTGCAGTAATTTGACTACCGTTAGCTACTGGTGAGAAAAAGGTAATTGTATCATCAGTTATGAGGTAGTTCAAAAGTTTCGTATTTTCTTTTTGGTATTTTTCAAAGATTTCTAAAATTTCCTCTTCTATAGATTTGTCAAGGTTTGCCATATTATCACCTTAAAAGATTAATTACCCTAAGTAGTATTTAAAGTTTTTGTCACCAAAAACAAACCGGTGATGAAAGACCACAAAATTAGTGTGTAAACGGAGAGCCTTTCAAATACGGGCATCCACATACTTTCCATATTAAAAAACATTACCCAAAAAGAGATAATACCCACTAAACCTAAAACTAAAGTGATTTTTTGATAGATTTCAAATTCTGCCATTGATTTGGAAATTAAAACAAGCAAAATGTTGCCGCCCAGAATGGCCATTACGGCACCCGAAGCATGATAACCTGAAGTCAGAGGATTTCCTCCATGAATTAAAGCGACAATAATCACACCAAATGAAGTGATTAATGTTAAAACAAGAAAAATGACCCTGTTCCTAATTATGTAATCCTTGAACTTATAGAAATTACCGAACATCAATGTCAGGCCAATCAGTATAAATGCAGAATTCATTAAAAAAGAAAATGGAGAATTAACATTTGGAATTCCAAGTTCGGAAATTGTGTGGAAAAGATAAGTATTAATTAGGGAATCATTGAAAAAAGCTGCAGAAATAGCTTCACCAATCAGATAGTAGATACTGCCCAACACAAATGCGATTCCGGCAACTTTATTTTTCATTTTTTAGATTCCAAATCTTTTATTGAAGTATTTTTCTTTTAAATCAAAGTTTATCTCATCCAAATCCGCACCGGCAAGAGCCTTTTGAAGTATCTTGTAAGAAACCTTTTTAGGCACGGTTATTGTTGTGATATGAGATTTTGCCCATATTTTATCAAATCTTTTCTTTAAACTGCCGAAATCAAAGCGGTCAGTAACGTTCTTTAAATTAATGATGTTTGCAGTATTAACAATATCATATGAGGCATAAGACTGCGGATCCATCATCATGATAGGATTTAAACCTATGATAAACCTTTGCAAATCATAATCCAGGAATGATTCGTAATCTCCGTCATATGCATAAACATGGGCCTTTGCAGAAAGTGCATCGATAAATACCAGAAACTGATTTGCCATCAATGATCTTGAAATGATTTCATCACAGAAATTTAATGCGGTCTGAACATTATCCGCACCGGATGTGGCGACATAGGTTTCATAATCTTCAAATCTGAAAGCGACAAGGGCAAACATGTATAAATCTATCCATTCGTTTTCTTCAAGGAATTCCTTTGCCTTATCAGTCAATTCATAATCGCCTGAATTTTCATTTAAAACCGGGAACAGCCTGTCGATGAGTTCCTGTTTTTTACCGGATACTTTCAAGCCATGTTTTTTAAGCAATTCCTTCAATTGGGCTACAGTATGCTCTTTGGCCAATAATTCTTTTGTGAAAAGTCCCCCCTTAGCCTCGAGATAACCATTTTCCACCAAATATTCAATGCAACTCTCTGCTGATGGAAAAGTCCCAAAATTACCCTCTTTTAAAATATCATCAAGTTCATAGCCACTATTTAAAAAATTTAAAACATTAAAAATCTCTAATTTTTGTTCACTCACTTAAACACCTTTTCACTTTTAAGTATTATAATTATTATTTCTTTTTTAGTTAATTAATACTTTGCTAAAAAAGACAATGAAAATTTACCCTCCAATGAAAATATTGCTTTGAGCTGGTTTTATTGAATAAAGATAGAATATTGTAGCAATTTATACTATACTAATTTATAAACCTTAAAATCCAATATTACTAATTATAAAATTAATAAATTTGAAAAGGTGATATAAAATGTGTGAAAAAGAAATCTATGAAATCACTATCGGATTGATAGAAAACATTTTTGGTGACTACAGAAAGATTACCGGAAAGGCATCTGATGAAATACAGTCAATAGCCAAATCACATGAAATTCCGGCAGAAATATACGTGACAGAAAATGGGGAACTGATATCCTATGGAATGACAAACGAAAACTTTGGAAATATAGAAATAGAAAAGCACAAAAGATATGGTGAAGCATTATATGAAAAGAATGGAAAGCCCATATGCATTTACATTTTAGGCTCACCCCATTCAGAATTCAATGTGACAAAAGAAATTGAATCCGAAAGTCCGATGATTATAATATTTTCAAAGTTTCCCTATTCCTCCACCTACGATACCCTAAGACACATTAAAAGTCTTGTGGAAAACAGACAGAAATTGAATAAGGAAGACCTGAATGCACTGAAAATGATTCCGATGATGGGTCCTCCTGAAGACAAAAGGCAATTGAGAATGGAATGTTTGGAAATATGGAAAGAAGTAGTTGATAAAGGACTGATAAAATGAATGAAGATGAAATAAACTTAATAAGAAAGGCATTTAATGACGACCGTGAAATAGTTGAAAAAACCCCTGATGAAATAAGAAGAGTTGACAAGAAATTCTATCAGGGCGGTTCAGTTTACACGACCGCCGACGGCGAACTGATTGATTTGGAAATCCAGAAAAGAGATTATGACATAGAAGACCATGTAAACTATATCGAATTTGCAGAGGCATTATATGAAAAAACCAAAAAAAGAGTAAACGTTTATATTTACTGCTGCCCTTCAGTTAAAATAAAAATAAAGCTCTATGAAATACCTTCAGAAGCCGATTTTAAAATAAGGTTGGCGCAGATTCAAAACAATTCCATGATAAAAAGATTTAAATCAAAGCTTAAAAAATAAATGGAAAAAATCATGCCGGAATGGAAATGGTCAATTTTTTGGTGCGTGTTTGCCCGTTTTAAAAACAAAAGGAGTAAACAAGTGAAACAGTCAAGAAATGATGGCTTTTTCCAACATGATTTTTAGTGTTTTTTAGGACAAAAAATATGATTTAACCATCATCATTCATCCGTAATAATATATTGTGTATAACTTGTATATAAAACCATTGCATCATGAAAAAAATATGACAATAGATAAAAATTCTATCAACTCTTTAATATTCAAATAAATAATTAAAATTGCTTTAAAAAGAAACTTACTAATTTATAACCTATTAAATATAATATAACAAATTATAACAACTTAAATGAGGTTATATCAAAATGAACAATGAAAAAACAATACAGGAAATACAAGTAATTAAAGAAGCATTCGATGAAAAAAGAAACATAATGGGCTATGCTCCCAAAGAAATGATTCAAGTAAGCAAGCACTGCCATAAAGGCGGAGACATATTCATAACAGAAGAAGGAGAGCTGATTGATTTGGAATATCAGATGAAAGACTTCGATGAAAGAGAACTCGTCAAATACATAGAGCTTGCAGAAGAACTTTATGAGATAAATAATGTGGCAATATCAATCTACATATTATGCCCGAAGACAATCAATGTCACGGCCCCCGAAATACCAATAAAATCAGCTGCAGTGTTTAATATAAAATTGGCCTGCTTTGAAGCAGATCCCGTATACAGCATGCTGTACTACATCAAAGAAAAGATTGATAAAAACATCCCCATTAATGAAGAAGACTATGAAAACCTTTTAACGATTCCCATGATGGGGCCAAAAAAAGAAAAAAATAATCTGCGGATAGAATGCTTTAGGCTTTTGAAAAAAGCAATGAAATAGCTAAATCTCCCATTTCAATATGGTTTTTCCAAAGTCAGAAATATAATCCCTATCAAAAGATGCCTTCAAATCATCAATGGATTTTATTTCACAGACATTCGTAACCAGCTTGGAGAGATAATTGAAAAGCTGAGGATTTTTTTGAAGGATATCAACAACACCTTCAAAATCTTCCCTTTCAGAACGGCTATTTCCCTGCAGAGTAAGGCCTTTTTCCAAAACCATGCGGGTGTTGATAGGTATCGGATATTCGCTTACTCCAAATAGATTTATTGTACCCTGAGGATTGATCAAATCAATAATCTGTTCAATGGCAGACTGTGAAGCTGCAGAGCCCACACATTCAAATGCATGGTCTATTTTTAAATCTTCGGGAACATCATGTATCAGATAGATTTCATCGGCAAATGAAAAGAGATTCAAATTTTCAATATGCTTTCCAAAAACTATTATTTTAGAGTCGGGACATAGCCGCTTTAAAAAGAGTGCGGTAATATATCCAAGGTTTCCATCACCCCAGACACCTAAAACATTGCATGAAGCTTTCTGGAACTCCTTGAATTTCATTATTCCCTGATAGGCAACAGTCATTAATTCAATGAATGCAGACACTTCAAAATCAAAATTGGAAGGCAATTTAACCAATCTGTCATGCTTTAAACAAACCAAATCACTTGTAAATCCGTCAAAGCCGCTTCCCCTGAATTTGGACAATTTCGAATAGTTGGCTCGAAACTCATCTTCACCAAAAGGAGTGTTTGGAATCATCACAACATTATCTCCAGGACTGAAAACATCATTACTGTCAAAAACGACCTCACCTATAGCTTCATGAATCAAAGCCATCGGCAATTTCTCCGATAAAACATTGGAAGGTCTTGAACCCTGATAATATCTTTGATCTGCCTGACATATTGACAGATAGGTTGGCCTTACAACAACATCTTTTAATTCAATGTCATCAATGGCTTCTTCAAAGAATTTCGGAGATTTTAATCTGTAAACAATGTTGATCATGATTTTATTCCTTTAATATTGTATTGGCTAGTTTTAAATCATAGGGATAAGTGATTTTAATGTTTGTTATTTCACCTTCCACAAGATGTACATCCTCACCCTTAAGAACGAATATTTTGCATGCGTCCGTTAATATATTGGTTTCCCTATCACTTAAATCATTGATTAGTTCATACAATTTATTAATTTTAAAACTCTGTGGAGTCTGGCCCTGATAGAAATTGTCCCTTATGGGGATATCCTCAATTGTTTCACCGTCAACACTTTCAACAATAGTGTCCGTTGCAGGAACAACCGTATCACAAGCTCCAAATTCTTTTGCAGCAGCAATATTGTCCTCTATTATCCTGTGAGTGACAAATGGACGTACGGAATCATGAGTAACGATAATGGAATCATCATCAATGTCAAAATTTTCCTTAATATAAGTAATTGAATTGATTATTGTGTCATTTCTTGTATCTCCCCCTTCCAGAACAACAATGTTTGAGTTTTCACCAAAGTATTCATTAATCAGATTATTAGTATGGTTAATGAAGCTTTGCGGGGACAACACAAGAATTTTATCAAACTTTGAATTGATTACAAATTTTTCAATCGTGTGGATGATTACCGGCTTATCGCCTAAAGTCAAGAATTGTTTAGGGGTGTCTGTTCCACCCATTCTTGATCCTATTCCTCCTGCCAATATGGCTGCAAAAATCATTTTATTTTACTCCTTTTCAAAAACTATAAAGAAATGTGACTTTCCTTCAGGAATATCCTCCCCAATCTCTTCATTCAAGTAAGTCATTTTAAGATTATGATTTGCAAACGCCTCTTCAAGCTCTTCCGGAGAGCTTCTCACCTGTGTTGGAGGGCCTTTAGGAACATCCCATTTTTTGTAATCCATGATTGCTATTTTGCCGTCATTTTTGATTAAACGGGCAAATTCGCTTATTGCTTCATCGACTTTTCTGGAAGCGGTGAATCCATGGAAAACATTAACCATCAGTATTACATCCAAGGTTTCATCATCGATTTCTGAAATGCCTTCGGTAATATCTGCTTCAATGTTAATTAAATTATCTACATTGTTTTCTGATTTATATTTTTCCATATCCTCTATTGATGCATCATAAATATCCACTGCATAAACCTTACCTGTAGTTATATATTCATCCAGAAGCTTGATTGCAATGTGTCCATCTCCGCATCCGGCATCCATAATTACTTCTGAGCCGTTTAAGTTTAATTCATCTATTATTTCGTTTGAATCCAAGAAGAATTCGCTTGAAAATCCATGTGCTCTATGACCATTTGCAGGCATCATCATTTTTATCACCTAATAATAAATCTTTAAAAAATACTATTTAATATTAGTGAAAAATCTTTCACTTCGATGAAAATGAATAAAAATTTAATGGCTAATCTACATGACATTAACATAGAGCTAATAATTTTTGAATATAATTAACTAAATTAAAAGCAGTTTAAATTAAAAAAATAGTTGATGAATAACTATGCAAAATAATAATATCTTCCATCAATTAAATGGCAGTTGATTTTGCTTTGAAAAATTATAATTTGGTTATGGTTAAAAAAAGAAGTGTCGAGAGGACTTATTTTTTCCAGGTTTGTTTAACTCCTCTTCCTCTTTTACTACCAGGTTTAGTATAACTTCTTTTTTGTCTGGTTCTTCTGTTAGTACCTTTTACTTTTGCCATATCTTACCCTCCTTTAAATTTTTGATTAAAACATTAGAATTATGTATAACATAAAAATATTTGTTTTTAAAGTATATATATCTTTTCTTATGTGGTGTATTCTGCATTGATTTTGACATAATCATAGGTCAAATCACAGCCCCATGCAGTTGCCTCGCCATCACCCAAAAACATGTCAATGTTAACGGCAATATTTTTAGACTGCATTATCTTTTCTGCACGCTCAAGATAGGTCGTATTTTCAAAAGCAAGAATTTCTCCTTTGCGGACAAGGTCAACTTCATCTTCATCATCAGCAATTGCAATAGTCACAATGTCCGGATTCAAATCGCATCCTGAATAACCTATTGCTGAAACGATACGGCCCCAATTAGGATCGCCACCAAAAACAGCGGATTTAAATAATGGAGAAGTTACGATTGATTTGGCTGCAAGCTTTGCATCTTCAAATGATTTAACACCGCAGACATTAGCTTCGATGAATTTTGATGCTCCTTCACCATCACGAGCCATTTTTTTAGCCAGATTAATGCATAAATGATTAAGGCCTTCCTGGAAATTGGAATCGATTACATCATCATTTTCTACATTGACACCGGAAGCGCCATTAGCCATCATCAGACAGGTATCGTTTGTACTTTCATCGCCGTCAACGACAATCATGTTAAAGCTTAAATTACTGGCTATTGTAAGTGCCTTTTTAATGGCCTTTTTGGAGATTACAGCATCGGTTACGATAAATGAAAGCATTGTTGCCATATTTGGGGCAATCATTCCGCTTCCTTTTGTAATTCCTGCAATTTTAACGATTTCACCTGTAGTTAATGTTACCTCAACAGCTTCTTCCTTTGGAAACGTATCGGTGGTCATTATGGCTTTTGCAGCGGCAAGGGAATTTTCAGGTTTATTATCCAGTTTGGAAATGGATTCATATGTGACCTTGGATATTATGCCCATCGGCATTTCACGGCCTATGACTCCTGTTGAACAAATGGCAATTTCATCATTAGGGATTTTCAAATCCTTTGAAACAAGATTCACCAATTCCTGACAATCTTCAATTCCCTTTTTTCCTGTAAAACAATTTGCATTACCGCTATTTACAACAACGGCAGATACAATGCCATTTTTAACAACATTTTTTGTATATGTTACCGGTGCGGCAACAACCTTATTGGTCGTAAAGACCGCTGAAGCAGTACTGTCCGGCGCCAAAATTACTGTAACACCATATTTTCCTTCACGTGCACCGGATACTTTAACATTATCAATGATGGAAAATCCTCCATCAACATCACGAATAAAATCCACACTATCACCAGAAAAAAATTATTTTGTCCTATTAGGGAATGTTTTATTTTCATTGTAATCCTTTAAATCCGCATCATAATCGAATTCAACACTCTTATTCTTATGAATATTTGACGTCATCTCAACAGTCACGTTTTCAACATGAGTTGTGTTGTTTTCATTTGTCTGATTATCATGCTCACTAATACTTATAAAAATTCCGATGGCTGAACCGATGACAAATGCCGCCAGTATCAGTATCATCAATAAAGCTATAATTCCTTCATTTCTGCTAGCCATGATAATTCCCTTTCTTTAATTTAACTAATAAACGCATATATAACTGCTATAATAATCGTAATAAAACTGAATGCCCCCAATCCGAGTACGCATAAAAGATAAGTAATTATGAATACAAAAGCGAAAACCCCAATCAGTTTAGGTTTTTCGTTTTCAAATAAATTGATTAAAGTTCTTGTGAATTCAGAAGGCACATTATATGCATATAAACCGTTTGCAAGTTCAAAAACCACCAATGACAACGGAGAGTTAGAACCTAAATTGTCCACCATCTGAGCTCTCTCACCGGCCTCTCTTCTGCTTCTGCCGACACCTGCCCTGATTTTAGCATCATTATCAAGTGCAAACCATGCGGCATCCAATCCTGCACGAATAGCCAAGTCTTTTGATGGAAAACGGGCAATGAAATCATCTCCACCTTCCCTGTATCCTTCCAGTTCTCCGCCACATTCAGTTTCAATGAAATATTTAATGTTTGTCATCAAATCGACCAGCTGTGTTTTACCATGTTTGCTGGTATAGGCTGTTGAATCGATTAAATCAACAAACAAGTAATTTTGAAACTCAGTTGGCTTTGATTGGGCTAATTTGAACGGACCGTCAAAAACCAATGCATATTCGCCACCAAGCTTTGTGAATGCAATGCCTGGAAAATTGCCCAGGTTCTGTCTGTAATTGATTGACCTTTCGATTGAAGCGGCTCCAGTCATTCCGACTGCAGAAATTACTTCAACACCCCTTTCAAGACCAATTCCTATCAGTTCAATAGCTACACGGATTGCATCGTTTTTACTGAGCATTTTAGCAACAAGCTCCGTAGAACTTTTTTCGACAATCTCTCCCTTTTCATTTTCGATAATCTTTACAAAGATATTGATCAGGTTAGATGCAGTTGGAAGTTCAACATAAAAGTAACGGTCACTACCCATGACAATATTACTTACAAGAGCATATTCCTCAATCTGATTTTCTGCAGGTTTGATTTCATAAAAATTATACTTTTCAGGGATGTTTTCAGCACCGATATCCCTTATAAGATTGCTTTCAATACCATCACTGGTTATTTCTGCCTTTTCTAATTCGAATAATATGGTTTGAGTATAATTAAATAGTTCAACATATTCATTTTGAACTGAATCTGTCGGGAAAAATTTGGTCCCTACACTGATTGGCGTAAGGCCTGTGGTTAGCTTAATTATAATCTTGGATAAGCTATTAACCATCTAATTTTCCTCCTTTTTCCAATTCGATTTCAAATTCACCAGGATGTTGCAATAACATGTCCGGTTTAACGGAAACGAATGGGAACTTCCATGATCCGAGCCTGCCTGCAATGGTACTTGCAATATTTCTTGAATTTTTCTTGATGAAAACTTCATCATGGGTGCTTACACGAACCAATACATTATACGGCGCGTTTTCAGTGACTTCATCAGCCAACATGATATTTAATTCAAAAGTGCCGGGTTTAGTAAATAAATCGTTACGAACGGCAATCAACGGTTTTTTCTCAAGACCTAATCTGTCAGCTACAGTAACAGAAATGTTACCTGCATTTTTAACTGCAAGTTTATAGTCTTTAGGATGGACAAGCACGAAAATAACATAAGGAGCTGCTATTTCCACATCATCAACCATATCTACAATTTTATTGAACATTGGTATTTTTGAGAATATATTTTCAACTTTTGAATTAATTGTATTATCATCATCGATACGTATGATTGCCTGTTTGGCTATATTTAAAGGAGAAATCTCCAGTCCTTCTTTTCCGGTGTAGACTTCCCATTTCTTGAAGTTTAATTGTTTGATAATTTCATCAGAAATCTTTTGGAGGATATTTTTATCATGTTTAGGTTTTTTCGGCCTTCCAAAAGTCAATCTGCCATCCTTTATAACAAAAGGAATTCTGAATGAATTAATGTTTTTGAATTCATCAGCATAATCCCTGAATTTATCGTTTGATAAAACTTTTGCTTTTTCACTGTAAGCAATTTCTAAAATAAAATGATCAGCATCATTGCCTGCCGGAACTTCCTCTACATTATCACTTTCCAGCAGTTTTAAAAATTCATCTTTGTTATCAATTTCATGACGAAGTGATGCATCAGCTATAATAACAAATTCATCTTCACTTTCCTCTAATGCTTTTACAGCAGCCAAGATATTTGCCATTTGAGGCTGTGAGTTTTCATTTTTTACATGATGTGCGACATTAGAAGCATCTACAACCACTTTCATTTTATCACCATTAAAATTAATTTGTTTAATCATTTATTATATTAACTTATATAAATATTTAATATTTTCTTCGATAGCTGCCGAACAAAAATTTTTCTCCGCCAACATTATTTAGAAATATGTCAATCTTATCGTCACTGATATCGTAAACAATATATGAATTGGAAATTTTACCCCTTAACCTATTTGAACAAAGTGAACCAGCATTTACGACAATGGTTTCATTTATTTTCCAGATATTAGGAACATGCTTGTGTCCGGACATTACCAAATTAACTTCATGGGTGGTTACTGTTTTTAGAATATCTCCCGCATCGGATAAAACATTACGTTCACGGCCGGTTTGAGGTATTGAAATAATGTGGTGGTGAAGCGCAATGATGGAAAAACCTTCTTTTATAACGCATTCATCCAACTGACGTTCCATCCATAAATGTTGCGGAATACCGATATGGCCCCTGTTATCATCAGCAGTACTGCTGTCAAGGCCAATGACTGTAAAATCATCATCTTTTGTTAGTTTCCAGCTTCTCTCACCGACCAATTCCTCAAAAGTCTGATAACCTAAATTACGTGCGTCATGGTTTCCCGGAACTGCAAATAATGGTGAATCAAACATTGCAAGATATTCCATGGCTCGCTTATATTGCCTATAATAACCATTGTTTGTAATGTCTCCGGTTAAAATTATCATGTCCGGCTGCAATTGATTTATTTCACTTACAGCCTGCAGGAAAACGTCTTCTTCAAATGCATCGTCACCTATATGTAAATCTGAAATATGTGCGATAACTGTCATAATAATCATTGATTTAATTTCATGATAGCTTCAGCAAGATCTCCCTGACATTCTTCTAAAGCCTGCCTGGCAACGTCTTCGGAAACATTTGCCTGATTAGCTACCATTTCAACATCTTCATCAGGAATTTCGATTTCATATTCAAGCTCAACTTCACGGGATTTACCTTCAATCTGATAAGTTTCCTGGCCCATAACATTCATCAGGCTGACGGAAGGTTCATCAATGATTAGTTCCTTATCTTCAAAGCGGATGATTACTTCAGTTACCCCCTTGAGGTCTTCCATTTTCATTCCCATCTTTTTCATCTGTCTTTCCATCTGTTTCATCTGTTTTTTATTCATACCTGGTATCATAATTATATCCTCAAAAATTATCTAATTATTTATAGATATATAATTTAACATTATTAAAATTTGCTAATATAATATTAAATTAGTAAAAAAAGAAAATAGAGAAAAAAACTCCATTAATCGACAAAACCATAATATTCAGTTTCAAATGTCTTTGCAACATCCTTCATGACTTCGGGAATATCAATGTGCTGAGGACATTCTTCAACGCACATTCCGCATTCGGTACAATCAGATGCAATGCCTGCACCAGGCAATTTGGAATAGTTAAGATATGCATTGCCGATAGGTGTCCATGGGGCAGGATCGAGCATCTTTTCACTGTTATACAAATCAAAAATCTTCGGTATATTAATCTCTTCGGGACATGCTTCCAGACAGTATTTGCATTTAGTACAATCCACAGCAATGTTTGAATTAATGATTTCCGTTACTTTTTCAAGAATTTCATATTCCTCATCATTCAATGGCGTGAAGTTTTCAAAGTCTTCAATATTTTCTTCAAGCTGCTCCAGACTACTTGCTCCGGTTAAAATCATACAGACATTGTCAAGACTTGCAATAAACCTCAATGCCCATGAAATTACAGAAGCGTCAGGATTATAATCCTTCATCAGTTTTTCAGCTTCTGGAGGAATGTCTGCCAAAAATCCGCCTTTTAAGGGTTCCATAACCATTACAGGCTTATTGTGCTTGCAGGCAACCTCATAACATTTTCTTGATTCCACACCTTCGCTTTCCCAGTCAAGATAATTGATTTGAAGCAGGACAAATTCCATTTCAGGATGCATTGTCAAAATGCTGTCCAGATACTCGGCATTTGCATGAGTGGACAGTCCCAAATGCTTGATTTTTCCTTCCTCTTTTTTCCTGTTTGCAAATGCAAATGAATCAACATCCAAAAAGCCCGGTTCTGAAAAACCGCTCACATTATGCAGCAGATAATAATCAAAATATTCAACGCCGGTACGCTCCAGCTGCTCGGCGAATATGGGTTCAAGCTGATCTTCGGAAGTTATTGAAAATAAGGGCAATTTATCTATGATAACATAAGAATCTCTAGGATATCTTTCAACAACTGCCTTTCTAAAAGCCACTTCACAATTGCCCATATGGTAAGGATAAGCAGTATCAAAAAAAGTAAAACCCCTTTCCACAAATAAATCTGCCATGTCATTGACCTGATTAAAATCAACGCTTGATTCATCATTTTCATCAAGCAAAGGTAACCTCATCATTCCAAAAGCTAATTTCTTCATTTTAATCCCTCTAATTAATTAATTGATTTTGAGTGTTAAATAATTTTTTAACGTATTTCATGGAGCGGATGATAACCGTATCTTTTATTTCATCGCTGTCCTTAACATCTTTTCCATCTATTACATTAATCATTTTAGACTTCAAATCATCTGAAAACTCATAAACATCCATATAAGACAATATGAAATTGCAGATATCAGTTATTTTTACCTGCAATTCAAATAATTCCCGATTATCATCAGTTACTTCTATATTTTCCCTGACAATGCTGCTTAAGACAAGTAATGAATTTTTATTTTCATATTCCTTACCCAAGCATCTCTTTTTGATTAAGCCCATGGATTTTTTATTCAAATCGCAGGAAATGGCCAAATTGTTTTTAGTTTCTTTTTCAACAGAATACGGTAAAAATCCAAAGTTGAAAATGCTTACAACTATCGCACCGACAACAACCCACAATACTTTAAGTGTAATTGCCATATTCGGTGAAATATACATCAATGACATTGAAATGGACATCAGTGTTGTAAAAATTGTCAGAGTTCGCTTTTCTTCAAGCCAGAATATCATTCCAAACATACATATTATCATTACAATTACAGAGTAGCTATTTACCGATAATGAGGAGTGGGGATAGATTAATACCAATATCATGAATATGAA
>JAFZMD010000041.1 GCA_017553445.1 Methanobrevibacter sp.
AAAATGAGTGCAATATACGAATACGGAGAACTAAAAAAACAAGACGGAATAGAACAAGGAATAAAAGAAGGTAGAAAAGAAGGCATGAAAGAAATTATCAAAAACTTATACGAAACAGGAATGAACATCAAAGAAATATCCGCAAAAACAAAAATAGACATAAAAGAAGTAGAAAAAATACTAAACTAAAAAACACGAAAAATATTGTGTCCTTAAAAATATATATAACAAGAGTATAGAAAAAATACTACAACAGCAAGTAAATTGCACCTACAATAATCAGCACTGCAAAAATTTTTGGAATGTAATTTGTCTTTTTGATGAATGATTCCAAATTGATTTTAGATATGACAAAGCTTAAAACGAGTATCGTCAGACCAAAACCTAATGAGTACAGCACAATATTGAATGCAGCATATAATCCATCGCCTGATGTTACCAAAAGTGAGATTAAAGACATTAAATAAGCACTATAGCATGGCACCCATGCAACTGAAGTTAAAAAGCCTAAAGCAAATGATCCTACAATTCCATCATGCTTTCCTGATTTGACGGTTATAAAATTAAACGAATAATCAAATAACATCAAAATTCCAATGATTAAAAGCAGAATAGCTGAAATATATCTCACATAGACAATATATTCATGAACTGCTTCTGTAAAGAAGCCCGTTAGGAAAATGATTATTGTAAATATTGAAAATAAACCCAAAGCAAATGATATAATTTCTAATGTGCTTTTTGACTTTAAGCTAAATCCTAAAAATATCGGCAAAATAGGCAATATGCATGGAGACAATATTGAAATAACACCCATAAAAAAGGAGATTAATGGAAAAAATTCCATCTAAATCCCCTTTAGAGCATTTAAGAATTCATTAGCATCAACGTAACCTTCAATTTTACCCATCTGCTTTTGATTTGAATCCAAAAAGATTGCAGTCGGCGTTCCAAAGACTTTATATTTGCTTGCAACTTTAGGCTGTTCGTTAATGTCTATGATAACTGTAATATATCCTTCATTCAATTTGGATATTACATCCGGATTGGAAAGTGTCTTTTCTTTAAGTTCATCACAGTAATAGCATCCCTTTTGATCAAAAAGTAACATTATGCTTTTGTTTTCTGCATGTGCCTGTTCAACAGCTTTGTTTAAATCCGTGGTGTTATTGACATGTTCACTGGCAAAACTGGCTGATATTCCACAGGTCAAAACCGCTAAAATTATTAAAACAAAGAATATCTTTTTCATACTAAAACCCCAGAATTATTATAATAAATATAAATACATCAGTACATAAATGAGTGATGTAAGATATTAATATATTTTTAGTTTTTATGTAACCGTAAAATTCAAAAATCGAACCTGCACCCTGCAATAATAAAGAGCCCACAATTGATTCAACATCCATTACATGCAAAAATCCGAAAAATACCATTACAAGAATCATTGATGCGATAATTGACAATTTACGATTGTTAGAGTATTTATAGAACAATCTCAAAAAGAATATGAACGGAATGAATTTGATTAACTCTTCACCCATCAATGAAAATACGAGTGGAATCAATGACATGGCCGTTATTGCATTTTCTTCAATCGTAGGTGTGGAATTCATGGAAAAATAGTCCAGAGCATTACTCATTAGACCAGCATAAATGATATATCCTACAAAAAGAGCTATTGCCAGTGCAATTTCTTTTGATTTTGGCTTTTGAAATATTGCTTTGTAATCCCAGTTTAAGAAATACAATAATGGAATAAGTATTATTGCCATAAACATTATCCCGTCTAACAGTTCAGAACCGGAAAATCCCTGAATTAAAAATCCGAAAATGGATGCGAAAAATAAAACAACCCATCCCAATTTTGAAACATGGGGATTTTTCTTGTATATGGGAAAGTCCAGACTCTTATTTTCAAACTTAAAATAATCAACATTTGACATTATAATAAAATTAAGCCCAATGTTTAATAAAGTTATTGTTGGCAATACAAACATATTTATATATTATGAAAAATATAACAATTGTTATTGTAATGAAAAGTTACTAATTGAAATTGGGAGGTAAATTATATGTGCGAAATATTCTGTTTTAATTCAAACAAGCCGAAAGAAGTAAATGAATGTTTAAAATGTTTTTATAATCACAGCGAAGATCATCCGCATGGTTGGGGACTTGCAAACATGCACGATGATAACTTTGAAATAGAAAAAGAACCGGTAAAAGCATCCTGCAGCGAACATTTAAAAGACATATTGGCAAATCCGGTTATTGGAAATAACATATTTGCACATATAAGGCTCGCAACAATAGGAGAAATCATATCACCGAATTGTCATCCATTTACAAAGATAGATGACAATAACAGGAGTTGGGTATTGATTCACAATGGAACAATCTTCGATTATCCTCAACTGGACGAATACAAGGAAATTGAAACCGGAGATACCGACTCCGAGAGAATATTGTTATATCTTATCGATAAGGTAAATGAATTTGAATCAGAAAAAGGCTGTAAATCTAATCCATTCGAACGTTTTAGTCTATTAAAGCATTTAATAGAAGACTTGTCATTCAACAACAAATTGAACCTAATGATATTTGATGGAGAAGTAATGTACATACATTCAAACATGAAAAATTCCCTATACTATCTTCAAAATGAAGAGGGAATCCTAATTGCAACAACACCGGTAACAGATGACAAAAATTGGAAGCCTGTGGAAATAAACAAATTATTCTGTCTGCATGATGGTGAGATACTTCTTGAAAGCAAGGAACATTCAAATGAATATGTGCAAACTGAAGAGCAACTGGAATACATTAATAAATTCATTGAGTCATTAGGTGAAAGAAATGGAGAAAATAATTAGGGAAAAGTTATATAAGGAATTTATTGAGCCTACAAAGCAAAGGAAAAATTTTATAGGAATTGAAATAGAAGTTCCGATAATCAACTTAAACAGAGAGCCTGTTGACTTTGATATCGTTCACAAAATTACAGATAAATTCCAAAAGGAATTCAGCAGCTTTTCTCCAAATGGAATAGACTATGACGGTAACACATTTTCACTGAAAAATCCGAACAATTCAGATATCGTATGTTATGACTGTTCCTATAACAATATAGAATTTGCAATGGGTCGTGAAAAGGACTTGTTTACAATAAATGACCGATTTACTACTTATTATAGCTATGTTAAAGAGGAATTTGAAAAACATAACTATACTTTAACCGGAATGGGAATCAATCCATACCGCAGATACAACAAAGAAATTCCGATTCCCTCCGAGAGATATCTGATGCTTTATCATCATTTAAAGTCATTCAACAAATATAACGATATCCCGATGCATTTTCATGACTATCCCGGCTATGGAATGTTTTCATCCGCTTCACAGGTACAATTGGATGTCCATCATGATGACCTGATAAAGACAATCAACACATTCACAAAAATAGAGCCAATCAAAGCATTGCTCTTTTCAAATTCCGTTTTAATGGATGAAAATAAGCATTTAACCTGCTTTAGGGATGCATTATGGGAATACAGTACTCACGGTATCAACCCACATAATATCGGAATGTATGATGTTGATTTTGAAGACATTGATGATATCCTGAACTATCTTGAAACATTAAACATTTACTGTGTAATGAGAGACGGAGCATATATCAACTTTGAAAGCACCAATTTGCTCGAATACTTCAACAAAGATTCAGTAAAAGGGGAGATATATAATAAAAATGGATATGGGGAAATCGAAATTAAGCCAAACATCAATGATATTGATTATTTAAGAGCATTTAAATTTATCAATTTAACCTTTAGAGGAACAGTTGAGTTTAGAAGCGTGTGCACACAGCCAATCCGTGACACAATGAGCGTAGCGGCATTTCATTTAGGCCTTAAGGATAAAATTGATGAATTAAATGAATTCATATCAAAGGACAGAGTAATTTATCATAAAGGCTATACTGCAAGCGAACTTAGAAAATTATTAATTCAGGACGAAATTCCATCTTTTATCAATAAAAAAGAATTATGTAAATTGACAAATAATATATTGGATATAGCCAAAGAAGGATTAAGCCAAAGGGGACTTGGAGAAGAAACATTTCTCAAACCATTATATGATCGTGTAAAATGCCACACCAACCCAGGAAAGGAAATGATAAAATCCCTGCATGACGGAATTAAAATCGAAAAAATAATAAAAGACTATGGGGGCGTATGAATGGATCTTTCATCTTTAAAGAAATTAACAAAAGACGAAATATTATGCGGTTCATTTGGAATTGAAAGGGAAACACTGCGTGTCCATTCTATGGGAGAGCTATCCCTAACTCCACATCCTAAAATCTTTGGCGACAAATTGGAAAACCCCATTGTTACAACAGACTTTTCCGAAAGCCAAATCGAAATAATAAGTCCGACATTTAATCATATTGACGAAGCTTTTGTTACATTCTGTTCTCTCTCCGATATGGTTAATGAAGCCTTGCCCGAAAAGGAATACTTCTGGTTTCATTCGCTTCCAGGAATTCTTCCTGAAGACAGAAAAATACCTATTGCACATTACAGCGATGATGAGGAAGGTCAAAAATCAGAAGAATATCGCATGAAACTGGCCGAAAAGTATGGTCTTAAAAAACAGATGATTTCAGGCATTCACTTTAATTTTTCATTTGCTGAAGAAACCCTTAAGAAACTGTACCCTAATGACGGCAAACAGACATTTGAAGAGTTTAAAAATGAAGTTTATTTGAAGATATCCAGAAATTATATCCGATATTGCTGGCTGGTTATTTATCTGACAGGAAGCTCCATAAGTTGTCATGAGACATTTACTGACGACTGTATCAGACTAATGGATAAGAAAGACAAATTCGGAAGTTACTATTCGACAAAAGGAGCCTCACTTAGAAACGGATCCTGCGGCTATAAAAACTTAAAGAAATTATATCCAAGCTACAGCAGTGTTGAGGAATTTACAAAAGATATTGCGTCATATATTGAATCCGGAGATTTGTCTGAAGCAAAGGAACTCTATACACAGATAAGACTAAAACCTAAAAACCCAAAGGATTTGCTGAATTCCTTAAATGATACCGGCATTGAATACGTTGAAATCCGGACATTGGACATTAATCCATTTTACAGATGCGGCCTTACAAAAAGAGATATGCAGTTTCTGCACCTCTTTATAATCTATATGCTGGTTAAAAATGAAAGCGATTATGAAAACTGGCAGGAAGAAGCATTAATTAATGAAGAATTAAGTGCGGAAAGAGCATTTGACGATGAAATGAGGCTTATCCGAGACGGTGAAGAGGTGACATTAAAGGAATGGGGTTTGGAACTTATAAATGAAATGCATTATATGGTTGATGAATTAGGAATCTATTACCATGACATGCTGGATTTAATGACATTGCGCCTTGAAAAACCTCACGTTACATATTCTCAAAGATTAGTCAAATTAATCGAAAAACAAGGATACATTAACACGATTGTGGATTTGTCTTTAAAAAACAAACAAAAATTTAAAAACACGAAAATAAAAGAAATGAAAGAATATAGAAAACTTGCTCTAAATTAGCAAGTTTTAATTCTTCATGAAATTGTAATGGTCAATATAACGTTTCAATACTTCGTCGACTGAGCCTTCATCAGTTACCAGTTTGATATTTAGTTCACCGGCTTTGACTTTAGACTTGAAGCCATATTGTGCTGCAATGATAACATCACAGTCTTCACAGGCCTTTATAACTTTACCACCCTGATGTTGGCTTTCAAGGTCGATGCCAACTTCCCTGTGTTCTACAAAAGTCAAATCGTCATCTTCATATTCATAAATATATAATGAGTATCCTTTTCCCAAATGCAAATCAACATCCTGGCCGTTTGATGATACAACAGCTATTTTCATTCAATCACCTAATTTTTTTATTATCTTTGCAACATTTTCTGCGAAAAGCTTTATTGTTTGAATTCCTTCAGTATCTTCAAAAGCGGTTCCTTCCGCTCCTGCAACAACCATATTCCAGTAGTTACTTCCTGCAATAATCATGTTATTGATTGGGAAAAACATGGTCATTTCCTGCAGTGTTAACGTCTGGCCCCCACGTCTTCCAACTGCAATCGGTCCTCCGACCATCCAAGTCAGGAACTTGTCCGTGTCTCTTGATACCTTGCCGATTCTTTGAAGCGCTGCCATGATATCTCCCCTTGCAGTTCCGAAATAAACCGGAGCTCCAGGAATAAAACCGTCCGCTTCACGAATTTTATCAATGATTTCATCCAATCCGTCATTTAAAATGCAGTTTCCTGTATCGCGACAGCTTAAACAGGCCTTACAGGATTGGATATTTTTACCCCTCAGAGATATGATTTCAGTTTCAACACCATTCTTTTCAATTTCACGGGCACACACATCCAAAACATCCAACGTATTGCTGTTTTCTCTTGGAGACCCGCACAATAAAATTACTTTAGCCATAAACTCACCTTAAACTTCAGCGCCATCCAATGCATGATGGCAGCTGCAATCCTTGTCTTCAGCATTCTTAATAAAATTATAAATCAATTCAAGCAAATCCTTTTGAAGAGCATCCACCATTTCAAAAACTTCATCTATTGTTAGTTCATTTTCTGATATTCCTGACGCATAATTGGAAACTATACAGATTGAATTGTAACACATCTCTCTTTCCCTGGCAAGCGTCACTTCAGGTAGTCCCGTCATGCCGACCAGATCTCCGCCCAGCATTTTAAACATCTTAATCTCGGCAGGAGTTTCAAATCTGGGTCCCTGTGTGCAGACATAGGTTCCTCCAAGAATTACATCGCCTGATTTATCCAAAATATCCCTCAAATGAGGACAATAAGGCTGCGTAACATCAATATGGACAACTTTATCTTCATAAAAGGTTTTATCACGGTTTTCAGAGAAATCTAGGAAATCATCAGGAATGACAAATGAACCGGGAGGCATTTCCAAATTCATTGAACCGACAGAATTTGTTGCAATTATCTGAGTTACGCCAACGTTTTTCAATGCATCGATATTGGCTCTGAAATTGATTTTATGCGGAGGAATGCTGTGGCCTGAAGCATGTCTTGGAATAAATGCAACTTTTTTTGAGAAAATATCTAAAATAGATACTTCCACATCCCCGTAATCTGTATTGACTATCTTTTTTTCCACATTATCTGCTTTGGAGGTTATTTCATAAACTCCGCTTCCACCAATAATTCCAATCATTTTACTCTATCCTTTTGTAACTGCCAATGGTTTTACCTTACAGACAAGTTTTGCAATGCCTGTTGAATCAGATACACGAACTACACTGTCAACATCCTTATATGCGCCAGGTGCTTCTTCAGCAATGACGTTTTTGGATGTTGCTTTAATTTTGATTCCGTTGCTTTCCATGCTGTTGACGATGTCTTCAGGTTTGAAATCTTTTTTGGCTTTGGAACGTGACAATACCCTTCCTGCACCATGTGCGGTTGAACCGAAGGTTTCTTCCATTGCAGTTTGTGTTCCGTGCAATACATATGATGCTGTTCCCATTGTTCCCGGAATCAATACAGGCTGACCGACTTCACGATATTTCAATGGAACTTCTTCACGGCCAGGTCCGAATGCACGGGTTGCTCCTTTTCTGTGAACAAGAACCTCAAAATCATTTCCTTTAAAGTTATGGGTTTCCTCTTTTGCAATATTGTGAGCCACATCATAGACAATCTGCATATCCATATCACGTGCGGATTTGCCCAATACATCTTCAAATGATTCGCGAATCCAATGGGTAATCATCTGCCTGTTTGCCCACGCATAGTTGGCTGCAGCATACATTGCTTTTAAGTAGTTCTGTGCTTCTTTGGAGTCAAGCGGTGCACATGCAAGTTGTCTGTCTGCAATATCAATTTTATAATTTTTATAAGCCTTATCCATTAATCTCAGATAATCGGAACATACCTGGTGTCCGCATCCACGGGAACCCGTGTGAACCATGATTACAATCATTCCCTTTTCCAAACCGTAAACTTCAGCCACTTCATCATTGTAAACTTCATCAACAACTTGGATTTCTAAAAAGTGATTTCCTGAACCAAGAGATCCCAATTGAGGAATTCCTCTTTTTTTAGCCTTATCACTGACTTTTGATGAGTCTGCCTTTTTGATTCTTCCGTTTTCTTCCAAAACTTCCAAATCCTCGTCCCATCCGTAGCCGTTTTCAACAGCCCATTCGGCACCATAATCCAAAACGTTATCAATGTCTTCTCTGGAAAGCTTTACTTTTCCTTTAGATCCGACACCTGATGGAATATTTTTAAATAAAGCATCTACAAGTTCATCCAAGTGGTCTTGAACGTCTTCCAGGCGCAAATTGGATTTGATTAATCTGACACCACAGTTAATATCAAAACCGACACCTCCAGGAGATACGATACCGTTTCTCATGTTGAATGCTGCAACTCCACCGATTGGAAAACCGTACCCGAAATGAATGTCCGGCATTGCAATGGAGTATCTAAATACTCCAGGCAAACATGCCACATTAACTATTTGCTGGACAGCACCTTCTTCAAGTGCATCAAAACTTTCATCATCAATGTATAATCTTCCGGAAGCCCTCATTTTCTTATTATAGCTTCCCGGAACTTCATAGACATTGTCTTTAATCTTTTTAATTTCATCTTTGATAGTCATAAAAATCACGAGTTTATTATGTTTTAATATTTCAATTTAATTGATTAAATAATTTGTCTAAAAATTGAAATGAGAAAACGAATAATGAAAATTTTGAATAATTTATTTTTTGGAAAATCATCACTTGCATGCGAAATTAATAAAAAGAGAATTTAAATTCAAAACTGAATAATATTTAACAATACCTACATTAAATGAAAACTTTTTTTAAAATCAAAAATAATATTATATAACATAGAATATAGGAGAAAAAAATAATGAAGATAATTAAAATATTGCTTGTCCTGGCTATTTTATTCATCTCGATTAGTGCAGTTTCGGCCGAAGGAAACTTCACAGCACTGAAAGAAGAAATAGATTTAAGCATGGACAGTATAGAAATAACTCAAGACTATGCATATGACAATTCGACTGATTATAAACTTACTGAGGGAATTATAATAAATAAAAGTGATTTTACCATTAACGGTAACGGATTCACCATTGATGGAGCCAACCAAAACAGAATCTTTGCCCTTATTGGAACAAACATAACAATAAACAATCTGAACTTTATAAATGGAAACGCCAGTGGTGGTGCTGCTTTATACATCACGACAAATTCCACCGTCACGACAAACAATGTTGTCTTTAAAGACAATAATGCCATCACCACAGGCGGTGCGGTTAGAAATAACGGAGGATTATACACAAGTATAAATGACATGTTTATCGATA
The DNA here is from genome assembly GCA_017553445.1 of Methanobrevibacter sp. Taxonomy (GTDB): domain Archaea; phylum Methanobacteriota; class Methanobacteria; order Methanobacteriales; family Methanobacteriaceae; genus Methanocatella. Next base: position 9,448 of record JAFZMD010000041.1, read on the forward strand.
ACAATGCTAATAATGGTGGTGCGATTGAATCTGAATCTGGTGCATTGGTTATAACGAATGGAACCTTTTCAAGCAAGGACATGCAAAACAGAGGTTTAGTCTACATGGTCAACACTTTAATGTATATTGAAAACTCCACATTTGCAAATACCACATCAAAGTATTCCCCCGGGATTTACTCCACCACAAGTAACGGTAGAATCAAAAAATCCACTTTTACCAACCTGACTGCCACAATGACTGCAGGAGCAATAGGAATCAGAGACCACCCCGGCGAGATTACAATAGATGACTGTGACTTCATCGACACCCGCTCCGAGAAAAACGGTGGAGCGATTTATGTCGATGTCGGAGGGGAGCATGGAATCAATGACGGAAACATTACAATCCTCAATTCCCGATTCACTGACTGTATTTCAGAATTTGGAGGAGCTTACCTTCAGCTGGCCGGACATTTAACCATTGACAACACAAACTTCACCTCAAACATTGCATTATTTGACGGAGGAGCAGTATATACTTCCTGGGTAAAGACAGTTAACATTTCCAATTCAACATTTACTTCAAATATAGGAGTTTATGAAGGTTATTCAAATGGTGGAGCAGCCTACTTCGATATGAGCGAAGTTACTCTGGATTCATGTATTTTCAAAAACAACAATGCAAGTGAAGGTTCATCAATCTATGCATATGACTGTAATCTATCCCTATTGGATAATTACTTCAACAATCCTACAGAAAACGGCACAAGTATCTACGGAGTTTATTGTGAATATTATGGAAGCGGAAACAATTTCACAGATGACGAACTGTCTTTAAACAATACGAATTATGATATGAATGTTGAATCATCCCAGACCCGCTTTGATTTGATAAACAACACCATAAATGTCCAGACTCTTCCGAAAAAATTTGACTTGCGTGACTGGGGATGGGTTTCACCAGTTAAAAATCAAGGAAAGATGGGTTCATGCTGGGCATTCGGTATTACAGCAGCATTGGAATCCGTATTGATTAGAAATGCCAATATCACCTATGACTTTTCTGAAAACAACCTGCAGAATACGATGCTAAAATATTCAAAATATGGTAATACACGACTGGCAGAAAGTGGAAACACATATTTTGCCCAATCATATTATTCAAGCTGGCTTGGCGTATCCCCTGCAGAATATGACACCTACGATGAACTTGGAAAAATATCATCATTGATTGCCACCCCTGAAGATGTCCACATCAAGGACATTGTATTCATTCCTGTAAGAAAGAATTCAACTGACAACGACCAGCTCAAAGAGGCATTGCTCAAATATGGTGCTGTTGCCATTGGTTATTACCATGAAGATCTTGAAGAATGCTATAATGAAACGACTTACAGTTATTACAATAACGTAACCCCAGATATGAACCATATCGTATGTCTCGTCGGCTGGGATGACAATTATCCGAAGGAAAACTTTGTAGAAACGCCACCCGGTGATGGTGCATTTATCATTAAAAACAGCTGGGGAACCGACTTTGGAGATAAAGGTTATTTCTACATATCCTATTATGATGTATCAATAGCTAACATCATGCCTTCCATGACATTCGACATAAAAAACAATAACGATTATGACAAACTTTACCAGCATGAAATCGATTACAGCAATACTTTTAATTATACATATGCCATGAACAAATTCGTGGCAGAGGAAAATGCTCTAATTGGGGCTGTAGGATTATTCATTTTGGATATTGACCGTTATGACATTTCAATACTCGTAAATGGCGAAAAAGTATATGAAAAAAATGGAACATACGATTATGAAGGATATGTAACCATCCCATTAGATGAGTATATTCCTGTCAAGAAGGGAGACGAATTTGCAGTCATATCAAAAAGCACAATGCAAAATGCAGGTAACATAAGAACCCATGTGGAACCACATGTCGCATTTGCAAGTAATGATGGCGTCGAATGGGAGGATTTGACCAATTATAATATTGCAGCTATGATAAAAGTCTATACTTTTAATTTAGACATCTACACCGAGGATTTAGTTAAAATCTACAAAAACGATTCCAAATTTGAGGCAAATGTCGGTGCTGCTAATGAAACCGTAACCTTTGAGATAAACGGCAAAAACTACACAAGAATCAGTGATGAAAACGGAACCGCTTCAATGGCCATTAACCTAGGACCTGGCGATTACACCATTAAAACTACATTTAACGGCACAACAGTCGAAAATACAATTACAGTATTGCCTACCCTATACGCTGATAACTTAGTAAAATACTTCAGAAACGCATCACAGTTCTACATTGACCTGATTGACGGTGAAGGAAACCCTGTAAACGGCACCAACATTACAATGAACATCAATGGAGTGTTCTACAACCGCGAAACCAATGAAAACGGTACAGCCAGATTAAACATTAATCTAATTCCTGGCGAATACATATTGACAGCTATCGATCCATTGACCGGCCTTATGATGTCCTATAACATTACAGTATTGCCGACCTTAAATGCAACTGATTTGGAAATGACCTATAAAGACGGTTCAACATTTAATGTAACTGTACTGGATGGTGAGGGAAATCCATTAGCAAATGCCAAAGTAACATTCAACATCAACGGAGTATTCTACAACAGATACAGCGATTCTTCAGGAATAGTCAGTTTAAACATTACATTAATGGCCGGCGAATACATCATTACTTCAGAGTATGATGGATTTAAAATTTCAAACACAATTACAATCAAGGATTAATTAATTTAATCCTTTCCTTTTCTTTTTTTTTGAATTCTTTGCAGGAAATTTTTTAAAAATCATGTTTTTACATAAGAAATCATATAATTTCTAAGCAATTATTAAATAATATATTCTATAAAGTATAATCAATGATTTAAGGAGGATAAAGTATGGCAAAGAAAAGTATGATACTTGCATTGATTCTTTCATTCATATGGTCAGGATTGGGATTAATATATGTCGGTGAAGTGAGAAAAGGAATTCTTTTAGCAATTTTAGCAGTGATATTTGAATATATAACCAATTATTACTTCCAAATTGTGGGCATCATTGTTTTCCTCATTTGGATTTTCTCATTATATTTAACATATAAAGAAGTTAAAGCTTTTAATGGAGAGTAAAATCACTTTACTATCATTAGTGATGTTTGAAACATAAGTTAATATTTTTAAAAAAATTAATAAAAATAAATCTGTATTTTTATAATCAAGGAATAATTACAAATATAAAAAGAGAAAATATAAAAAATTAGGGAGAATTTTTATCAAAAAATCAGACCCTTAAATAAATTATTATTATGGAGGTTTTTATGAATAGTAAATTTATAATAGTTTTAGTTTTTTTAGCATTTATTTCAATAGCTAACGTATCTGCAATTGATGATGCAAATCAAACTGATATTGATTTAAATTTTGATAAATCATATTCAGAAGGTAGTTTTATTCAAGAAGAAAGTCTAGTTGATGTTGATGATGTAACTCAAACAGATTCTGATTCAAATTTTGATAGATTAGACTCTGAATGTTGTTCATTCGTTATACAGGAGGAAAATGAAACAGTATTTGCTTTTAGGCAGGATGCTGCACTCAATGGTCGTGGAGTAGTTATACATAATCAAAGTTTGGGAGACATGGAGGTCATTGTACAGGAAATAGACACCCCAACCAATCATTTTATTCATGCAATCATTACTGAGGACGGATGGATTGTCAGTCATGGCGGTGATTCGTCAAATGTCAGTGACACCATTGCTTTAGAAGATATTGCTTTTGATATGCTTCTCTCCAAGAATATTACACAGGAATCCGTTGGCCAGATTAGAGATATTTTTCATAAACCTGTATATGGCGACTACGGTCACTTTTTAATTAAGGCTCCTGATGGGAGATATGGAATAGCTTACGGTCAAATTTGCATACTCGGAACTTTAAATCCGGGAGAGTTTTTAGTTATTCCAAATACCTATGATGGTTTTCGTAACGGAAATTATAGTGATTATGCAATAGATCCTATCGATGCAATTATTGAGATTTGTTCTTATGAGGATTCTGGTTTTAATAGGCGTAGCCTTTATTCCTATGATTATAAGGTACATGATACCCCTAATGGACAAAAATATGGTGTTGACATTTATGTGACTAACGATAACGGACATAATGTCGGATTGAACACTTCAAAAATTGTTACCTATTGCTATTTTAATGACGCCAGATATCAGCCATCAGCAATTCCCCAAAATCCGGACAGGTTACAAATTGCAACCCACATTTTTGAAAAGCAATCCATAAATTCAATCTTTGAGGTCATCCGCAGTCCAAAAATTGTATATGTTGACAAAGATTATTCAGAAAATGGTTATCCAGTATGTTATCCAGTATGCATTAAAATAAATAATATTGTTGATGAGAGGACTGTTGTATTTGATTTGGATGGAGAAGATGCGAAATTTATTAATGCAGTAGTTTTCCAAGGAAATTATAGTATTGATTCAGACCAACATAAATTATACTGGGATTTGCCTGCAACTAACACCTCTAAAGAAATCATTTTAAGTGTCTTTCCAAAGGCTAAAGGGTATTATAAAATTCGGGCCCATGTTGAAGGCATTGATGAAGAGATAGAGTTATCCACTTATGCAACAAATAAATCAGTTACTCTAAAATCAGAAAATGTCACAACATACAAAACTTATTTCAAGAGTATGAATGTTTATCTGACAGATGAAGATGGCGTTCCCCTAATTGGCGAGAAAGTGTCCATCACAATCAACGGAACCACTTATTCCCGTAAAATCACATCTAAAGGCTATGCGGCATTATCTATCATGTTGCAGCCGGGAGAGTATGATGCCGTAGTAGAATATGGAATAGATGATACTACTTATCAAAACACTTCCAAAATCATTGTCAAAAAAACATTATTTAGCGAGAATTTGATTGTTCCATATAGAAATGCTTCCACTTTTGATGTATATGCCACAGATGAAAATGGAAGTGCTCTACTAGAAAGTGAGGTCGATTTCTATATAGATGGAGTTATGAGATCTCGATGGACCGATGACAGCGGCATCTGTAGTTTAGATCTTACTAAATTTAACCCAGACATTGGAAATCATTCCATAACCACATATAATGTCAGGACCAATGAAATTGTAAACAATTGGATTTATATCTTTGACGAAATTTACACCCAGGATTTAGTCAAAATCTATAAAAATGACTCCAATTTTGAGGCGAATATCGGCATAGCCAACGAAACAGTTACCTTTGAGATAAACGGCAAAAACTATACTCGAATCAGCGATGAAAACGGAATCGCATCAATGGCAATTAACCTAGGACCTGGAAACTACAAAATCAAAACAACATTCAATGAAACTACTGTTGAAAATACTATTGCCGTATTGCCAACATTAATAGCTGACAATTTAGTTAAATACTTCAGAAATGCTTCACAGTTCTACATCGACCTGATTGACGGTGAAGGAAACCCTGTAAACGGCACCAACATTACTATGAACATCAATGGAGTATTCTACAACCGTACAACAAATGAGAATGGAACTGCAAGGTTAAACATTAATCTAATTCCTGGCGAGTACATATTAACGGCCATTGATCCGTTGACTGGCCTTCAGATGTCCTATAACATTATAGTATTGCCGACTTTAGATGCAAGTGATTTGGAAATGACATATAAAGACGGTTCAACATTCGATGTAACCGTTTTGGATGGTCAGGGCAATCCATTAGCCGATGCCAAAGTAACATTCAACATCAATGGAGTATTCTATAATAAAACTACAGATTCTTCAGGAATAGCAAAGCTAAACATTAATTTGATTGCCGGCGAATACATCATTACCTCAGAGTATGATGGATTTAAAATTTCAAACACAATAACAATCAAGGATTAATTAATTTAATCCTTTACTTTTCTTTTTTTTTGAATAGTTTTTAACATTATCTGAACATATAGTTAACTTTTTTTAAAATTAAAAACATAATATAAATATCAACTATTTTATTGGAGGAAAAGATGAAGAGAATAAAAATTTTTCTGGTCTTTCTTGTACTATTCATCTCAATTAGTGCTGTTTCGGCTGATGGAAACTTCACAGCACTTCAATCAGAAATCGATTCAGGTACAGACACTATGGAAATAACTCAAAACTATGTATATGATAATACGACTGATTATGAACTTAACAGTGGAATTACAATAAATAAAAGTGATTTTACTATAAATGGTAATGGTTACACTATTGATGGTGCTAATCAAGCCAGAATTTTCAATATTAGTGGAAATAACATAACAATCAATAACCTTAATTTTATAAACGGAAAATCTGTTAGCGGCGGTGCTATCGGAATTAACGAAAATTGTTCTCTTACAACAAACAATGTTACATTTAAGGATAATAATGCCACTGACACTAAAAAATGCGGTGGTGCTGTTTTTAATCAGGGAAAATATACAAGTACAAATGACAAATTCATAAATAATTATGGCAGATTAGGATGTACGATTTATGCTAAAAATAGTGAATTGAACATGATTAATGGAACTTTTATAAGTGATAATAACATTAATTGGAGTTTAATTTATCTGACTAATTCTTCAATGTCTATTGAAAACACAACTTTTGCAAATATGACCTCCAAATATGCTACAGCAATCTATGTAGAAGACGGCAGGGGAAAAATTAAAAAATGTAATTTCATTAACTTAACTGCAACATTGACTGCAGGAGCAGTGGGGATTAAATCCCTCAACGATGAGATTGCAATAGAAGACTGTAATTTCATTAATTGCTCCTCTCAAAAAAACAGTGGAGCAATATTTGCCGATGTTAGTGGAATGTATGGAACTGGTGATGGAAACATTAGTGTTATTAATTCTCGCTTTACTAACTGTTCTTCTGAGTTTGGAGGAGCTTATATTCAACTGGGAGGACATTTAACTATTGATAACACAAACTTTACTTCAAATATTGCGTCATTTGATGGGGGAGCTATCTATACATCATGGGTAAGAGAAGTCAATATTAGCAATTCAAGATTTATTTCAAATAGTGGGCTTTATGATGGCTTTTCAAATGGTGGAGCATGTTATTTTGATGTGGGAAATATTATATTATATTCCTGTATCTTTGAGAACAACAATGCAAGTGAAGGTTCATCAATTTATGCCTATGATTGTAGAGTATCATTATTAGAAAACTACTTCAACAATCCTACAACTAGTGGCGTGAGCATTTACACAGTTTATGATAACACCCATTCTGAAAGCGGGAACAATTTCACAAATGATGAACTATCACTGAATAATACAAATTATAATATGAATATTGAAGCATCCGCAACCCACTTTGATTTGATAAACAACACAATAAGTGTTACCACCCTTCCGAAAAGATTTGATTTACGTGACTGGGGATGGGTAAGCCCAGTTAGAAATCAAGGCGAAATGGGATCTTGCTGGACATTCGGTGCTATAGGAGCATTAGAATCTGCATTAATCAGATATGCCAATATTACCTACGATTTTTCTGAAAATAACCTACGGAACACAATAATAAAATATTCAAAATATGGCATTATAGGTCCGGTAGAAGGCGGAAACACTATTGCTAGTGAAAGCTATTTTTCCAGCTGGCTTGGTGTATCACCTGGCGAATATGATACTTATGATGAACTTGGAAAAATATCTTCATTAATTGCTACACCTGAAGATGTCCATGTCAAAGATATTGTATTTATTAAAGCTAATTCAACTAATAATAACCCTCTTAAAGAAGCATTGATTAAATATGGTTGTCTTGTTGGAGGTTATTTCGATGCCGATGAGTATTATAATGAAAAAACTTATGGATATTACTATAATGAAACTCATGGTGAAAATCATGCAATATGTCTCGTTGGTTGGGACGATAATTATCCAAAAGAAAACTTTTTAATTACCCCGCCTGGAGACGGAGCATGGATTATAAAAAACAGTTGGGGAAGTCAATGGGGAGAGAATGGTTTCTTCTACATATCATATTACGATGAAACTTTCTATAATACTGATGCTATGGGATTTGATTTGCAAAATAACATTGATTATGCTAAAATTTACCAACATGAAACTAGTTTAGGAGGGACCTTTAATTATACATATTGTATGAACAAATATGTTGCAGAGGAAAATGCTTTAATTGCGGCTATTGGAACATATTCTAGCGATCTTTACGATTATGAATTTACAATACATGTAAATGGTGAAAATAAATATAATCAAACAGGTGTAATTGACCATGTAGGATATTCAACTATTAAGTTAGATAAGTATATTCCAACCAAAATCGGGGATGAATTTGCAGTTATATTACAGATAAAAAATCAAAGCATAGGTTCAATAAGAGGCCATGCAGAGCCAAATACTTCATTTAGAAGTAATGATGGTGTTAACTGGACAGATTTATCTGAATTTAATTGTGCGGCCATGATTAAAGTCTATACTTTGGATTTAGATATCTACACCCAGGATTTAGTTAAAATCTATAAAAACGACTCCAAGTTTGAGGCAAATATCGGTGCAACCAACGAAACCGTTACATTTGAAATAAACGGCAGAAACTACACAAGAACCAGTGATGAAAACGGAACAGCTTCCATGGCCATTAACCTAGGGCCAGGAAACTACACAATAAAAACAACATTCAATGGAACAACTGTTGAAAATACTATTGCCATATTGCCAACATTAATAGCTGACAATTTAGTTAAATACTTCAGAAACGCTTCACAGTTCTACATCGACCTGATTGACGGCGAAGGAAACCCAGTAAACGGTACAAACATTACTATGAACATCAACGGAGTATTCTACAACCGTGAAACCAATGAAAACGGAACAGCTCGTCTAAACATTAACTTAATCCCTGGAGAATACATCCTAACAGCTATAGATCCGTTAACCGGCCTTATGATGTCCTATAACATCACCGTATTGCCGACATTGGATGCTGCAGATTTGGAAATGACATATAAAGACGGTTCAACATTCAACGTAACTGTACTTGACGGCGAAGGAGACCTATTAGCTGATGCCAAAGTAACATTTAACATCAATGGAGTATTTTACAACAGATACAGCGATTCAAAAGGAATAGCTAACTTAAACATTACATTAATGGCCGGCGAATACATAATAACCTCAGAGTATGATGGATTTAAAATTTCAAACACAATTACTATTAAGGATTAATTAATTTAATCCTTTTCCTTTTCTTTTTTTTGAATAATTTTTAATATTATCTCAATATAGTTAACTTTTTTTAAAATTAAAAACATAATCATACATACAAATCAATGTTGGAGATAAAATGATGAAGAAAATTTCAATATTTCTAGCGCTGCTTGTATTATTTATCTCGATTGGTGCTGTTTCGGCTGAAGGAAACTTCACAGCACTGCAGGAAGAGATAGATTCAAGTACAGACAGCATAGAAATAACACAAAATTATGCATATGACAATGGGACTGATTATAAATATATTGGTGGAATTTCAATAAATCAAAGTGACTTTACTATAAACGGTAATGGTTACACCATCGACGGGTCAAATCAGGCAAGAATCTTTGATATCACTGGAAGTAACATAACAATCAATAACCTTAATTTCATTAATGCGAATAGAACTGGAAGAACTGCCGGAGCAATATTCGCATCAGATTCAATCACATTAAATAACGTAACATTCACCAACAATATTGCTGCATATGGCGGGGCAATAGTTACATTTGGACAGACCACAATAAACAATGCAGTATTTGCCAACAACCAGGTAACCGATAGTGGTGGAGCAATAGTTACACAAGGCATAACCACAATAAACAATGCGATATTTACCAACAACACAGCAACAAAATATGGCGGAGCACTTATAATACAGGGCATAACCATTATAAACAATGCAACATTCACCAACAACACAGCAACAAAATATGGCGGAGCGCTTTATGTGCAGTACCCTACCGCCATAAGCAATTCAACATTCACCCAAAATATTGCCAAATTGGGAGGAAGCATTTTATCTGAAAATGAAATGCATATTGATAATACAGTTTTCAGCAACACAACTTCGGAATATGCAACGGCAATATTCACCGAAAGCAATATGACTATAGAAAATTGTAAATTCATAAACTTAACAGCCGTAAAGACCGCTGGAGCAATAGCCTTTAAAAGCAGCGAAAATATTTACATTAAAAGCTGTGAATTTATTGATACCATATCCTATAAAAATGGTGGTGCAGTATATGCAGACATTAATGGTGGAAGGGGCAATTCCAATAGGAATGTCACCATACTGGATACATTATTTGAAAATGCCTATTCGGAATTTGGCGGAGCATATGTTCAATTAGGTGGACAGCTATTGATGAATAATTCCTATTTCCTCAATAACCATAATACATACAACGGAGGAGCAGTTTTTATTTCAGATACCAACAGCAAAATAACTAACTGTACTTTTGACTCCAACGGAGGCATATCTGATGAATACTCTTCTTATGGAGGAGCCATGTATTGTGACAATTCAACTTTAGTTTTAAGCGATTGTCTATTTGTCAACAATACTGCAGATTCAGGTAACGCAATATATGCTTATGACGCTGATTATACAATTTCCGGCTCAGAATTTGTCAATAATACCAACGCCATTTATTCAGTATTTGACAGAAAATCCAATTTGGACAACAATACATACAATAATGATAGCATATCAACCAACAACACATATTACAATTCAATGATGAACAGAACAGGAATGAAACTAAAAATAATCAATAACATAAACGTTACCACCATCCCAACCAGATTCGATTTGCGTGACTGGGGATGGGTAAGTCCTATCAAAGACCAGGGATATACCGGCGCTTGTTGGGCAGTTTCAATGGCCAGCACATTAGAATCCGCACTGCTAAAAGCATGCGGAATAATGACCAATATTTCAACAAACAATATGAAAAATTCAATGTATATCTACTCCAAATTCGGTTCAAGAGCCTATGAAGGAGGCGCTAACTATCTTGCCTTTTCCTACCTGCTAAGTTGGCTTGGCGCATTTTCACAGGATTATGATTCATATGATCAGCTTGGAAAGCTTTCACCAATAACAACATCAGGAGAGGATATTCACATCCAGGACGCAATATTTATCTGTGACTCTCCAGAGAACAACACCGACTTAATCAAATCCTCAATTCTCAAATACGGCGCATTAAATGCCGGTCTTTTTGGACAATCCACAGTTAGTGATACGAATCCTTTCTTTAACATGCAAACAAATGCGCAATACTGCAACGAGACTGTCGGCGCAACTCATGCAATAGCAATAGTAGGATGGGATGACAATTTTTCAGCAGACAAATTCACAATAACCCCTCCTGGAGATGGAGCATGGATTATCAAAAACAGCTGGGGAACTGATTGGGGTGAAGAAGGATATTTCTATCTTTCATACTATGATAAAACATTGACAAGCCCTACAGGAATAATAATTGAAAATACTGAAGTCTACAACAAAAACTACCAGCTCGATTATGTGTGGACTAAAGAATTTATACGTGGAGAAAATCTCAGTTACTGCAATGAATATTGGGCCTTAGACAATGATGCTATTGCTGCTGTTGGAACATACTTTGAAAGTGAAGATATCAATTATACTGTCGAAATATATGTTAATGAAGATTTAAAATATGTTCAGGAAGGAGTATCTTCATATTATGGATTCCACACAATAAAATTAAACGAATACATCCCAATTAAAACTGGAGATCTCATTAGTGCAGTAATGACTTCAAAATCAGTTCCGGTAACTGATTTTAGTGATACTAGAATGCATTATACTGAAGGTTATTCCCACATATATGAAAATGATACATGGATTGACCTTTACAATAGAAGCCAAGTTGCCTGTTTGAAAATTTATACCGTTGATTTACCTATATACACCCAAGACTTGGTTAAAATCTATAAAAACGATTCTAAATTTGAAGCTGAAATTGGCATTGCAAACGAAGCAGTTACCTTTGAAATAAACGGCAGAAACTATACTAGAGTCAGTGATGAAAACGGAACCGCTTCAATGGCCATTAACCTAGGGCCGGGAAACTACACAATCAAAACAACATTTAACGGTACAACAGTTGAAAATACTATTGAAGTATTGCCAACATTATACGCTGATAACTTAGTTAAATACTTCAGAAACGCTTCACAGTTCTACATCGATCTGATTGACGGTGAAGGAAACCCTGTAAACAACACCAACATTACCATGAACATCAACGGAGTATTCTATGACCGTACAACCAATGAAAACGGAACAGCCAGGTTAAACATTAACTTAATCCCTGGAGACTATATATTGACAGCTATTGATCCATTTACTGGCCTTATGATGTCCTATAACATCACAGTATTGCCTACATTAAATGCAACTGATTTGGAAATGACATATAAAGACGGTTCAACATTCAACGTAACTGTACTGGACGGTCAAGGAAACCTATTAGCTGATGCCAAAGTAACATTCAACATCAACGGAGTGTTCTACAACAGATACAGCGATTCAAAAGGAATAGCCAACTTAAACATTACATTAATGGCCGGCGAATACATCATCACTTCCGACTACGATGGAATGAGAATCGCAAACACAATAACAATAAAGGATTAATTAACTTAATCCTTTCCTTTTTTTATTTACAAAAACCTTTAAAAATCCCGCTTTTTGAATAATTTTTAACATCCCCCCCAATTAAATGAAAACTTTTTTAAAAATCAAAAATATACTATATAACATATTAGATATTTGGAGGAAAATAATGAAGGCAATAAAAATATTGCTTGTCTTGATTGTATTATTCATCTCAATCAGTGCAGTTTCGGCTGAAGGAAACTATACTGCACTTCAGGATGAGATTGATACAAGCACTGACAGTATAGAAATAACAGATGATTATGTATATGACGATTCGACCGATTACGAACTAGGTGATGGAATTGTAATAAATAAAACAGATTTTACCATTTACGGTAATGGCCACAGTATTGACGCAAAGAGTCAGGCCAGAATCTTTGACATTAGAGGAGATAACATCACGATTTTTAACCTCATTTTTATCAACGGATATGCTAATAAAAGCGGAGGGGCAATAATTTCAGATAGAAATGTAAACTTAATAGACTGTTTGTTTGAAAACAACACTGCAGAAAATGGGGGTGCAGTCTGTTTCATCAATGAAAAATATGGCGGAGCCCTGAACTTTCAAAAGGGTGGAGAAACAGATGATGTCATAGTAAGCATAGAAAACTGCAATTTCACAGGCAATATTGGAAAAAAAGGTGGAGCAATATATTCTAATGCAACATTGACATTAAACAATACTACATTCATTGGAAACAATGCAACAGGAGGTGGTGGAGCATTATACATCTACAATGAAACGCAAATAACAAATTGTCTTTTCATGAACAATTCCGCAATAAGCGGAGGAGTCACCTATTTGAAATCAGAATCCATTATCATTAACTCAACATTTGCCAATTCAATGGGCAAATACGGGTCAGCAGTATATGCAGAAGCTACTGTTATCATTTCAGACTCAGTATTTGAAAATTTAGTCGCAGCCGAATACGGTGGCGTTTATTCAGAGAAATATTTTGAAATAATGAATTGTATTTTCACAAACAATACGGCCAAATGGGGAGGAAGCATTTACTCCGAAGGCACTCTAAACATCACTAATTCAAGTTTTTCCAATTCAAAATCCAAATATGCGGCTGCAATATATGCTCAAGGAAATATAACTATCAGAGATACTGTTTTTGAAAATATGTCCGCAAATGAGACTGCAGGAGCTATGGGACTGAGAAATGCAGAGACTATAGAAATAACCAACTGTACATTCATAAATTCCGAAGCACGTAAAAACGGCGGAGCAATCTATATGGACCTCTGGGAAAACTCCATTATAACAACAAAAATATCCAATTCAACATTTATTAATTCAACTGGAGATTTTGGAGGCGCATTGGTTCAGTTAAGAGGTACTTTGATAATAGAAAATTCCACTTTCACAGGCAATACTGCAATCTATGCCGGATCAGCAGCATTTGTTTCGAATGCAAATTTTGGTATACAAAACTGTTCTTTTGAATCAAACAAAATACTTGATAAAGAATTGTATGGTGGAGGAACACTTTACTGTGACTTAACAAACTTCATTTCCATCTCTTCAACTTTCAAAGACAATGATGGAAATGGGATTTACTGCTATGATGCAGATTTAAACATAAGCCGCAATGAATTTGAAGGAAACTGTGAAGCCATTCACTGCGTATTTTGTCAGCCAATATTATTAGAGGATAATATCTATAACGATGACATTCTCATTTTAAATGATACGGATTATGCATCAGTCATGATGTCAAGCGGCATGAAACTGGAACTCATCAACAATACGATAGATGTGACTGACCTTCCGGCACGCTTTGATTTGCGCGATTGGGGATGGGTTTCATCAGTTAAAGACCAGGGCGATTTGGGTTCATGCTGGACTTTCGGAGCATGTGGAGCATTGGAATCCGCACTGCTTAAGGCAACAGGAATTGAATATAACTTTTCAGAAAGCAACCTGCAGAACAACTTATTGGAATTTTCAAAATACGGTATCATGGGTGCCCCTGAAGGAGGATGGCAAGAATGGGCTTTAGAATATATGTTAACTTGGTTTGGACCATTACCTGCCGAATATTGCAGCTATGATGAAATGGGTAAATTATCACCAGTTATCGTTGCAGATGAAAACATACACATCCAGGATGCAATACTTCTAAAACAACGTGCAAATTCAACAGATAACGATGAAATAAAAAAGGCACTGATTAAATACGGTTCCATACACATCACATATAACGGATGCCAGGAAGCACCTGACTACAATGAAGATACATTCGCCCAGTATCAAAACACCAGTTCCGAACAGAACCATGCTGTATCACTTGTCGGATGGGATGACAATTTCCCTAAAGAAAAATTCCTGATAACTCCTCCAGGAGACGGTGCATGGATAATTAAAAACAGCTGGGGTGACTTTGGAGACAACGGATATCAATACATTTCATATTACGATATAAGTATCATCAATCACACACATAACGAAGGATTTGTTATTATAAACACTGAGGATTATACTGTAAATTACCAGACAGACCTTGGAGGATATTTAAAAATTTTGGAATATAATCGCAATGTAAGTTATAAGGTAACCTACAGCAGCCTTAGAAATGAACTGATTAGCGCAGTCGGAACTTACTTTGCTTATGAAGGTGAAGAGTATCTTCTTGAAATCTATGTAAACGATGAATTGAAACACACACAAAACGGAACAGCACCATTCAGAGGATTCCATACGGTCAAGTTAACATCAGAAATTCAAATTAAGGAAGGAGATAATTTCACTGCAGTAATGAAAAAGCAGAGCATCCCTATAATAGACATGTCAAGACAGCACTACCTTGAAAACATGAGCTTTTACGATTTAGGCGACGGATGGAAAGACATATTCCCCGAAAACATTACTTTCTCCTTAAAGGTCTATACCAAGGATTTGGCCATTTATACAGAGGACTTGGTTAAAATCTACAAAAACGATTCTAAATTTGAAGCTGAAATTGGCATTGCAAACGAAACAGTAACATTTGAAATCAATGGAGGAAGCTATAACAGAACAAGCGATGCAAACGGAACTGCAAGAATAGCCATTAACTTAGGACCGGGAAACTACACAATCAAAACAACATTCAACGGTACTTCAGTTGAAAACACAATTACAGTATTGCCCACATTAATAGCCGATAATCTTGTTAAATACTTCAGAAACACTTCACAGTTCTTCATTTCATTAATTGGCGGTGAAGGTAATCCTGTAGCTGGTGTTAACATTACCATGAACATCAACGGAGTATTCTACAACCGTGAAACAAATGAAAACGGAACTGCTAAGTTAAACATTAACTTAATCCCTGGCGAATACATCTTAACAGCTATCGATCCGTTAACCGGCCTTATGATGTCCTATAACATCACAGTATTGCCTACATTGAATGCAACTGATTTGGAAATGACATATAAAGACGGTTCAACATTCAACGTAAGTGTACTTGACGGTCAAGGAAACCTATTAGCTGATGCCAAAGTAACATTCAACATCAACGGAGTATTCTACAACAGATACAGCGATTCAAAAGGAATAGCTAACTTAAACATTACGTTAATGGCCGGCGAATACATCATAACTTCCGAGTATGATGGATTTAAAATTGCAAACACGATAATTATTAAGGATTAATTAATTTAATCCTTTCTTTTTCTTTTTTTGAATTAATCGAACATATGATTAACATTGATTGAAATTGAAAATATATGCTCAAACATAATTTTCCCAACATGAATGAAATATTTACATGAAAAAGTAAAATTGCTTTTAAAAATTCATTTATTAAATGATTTACTATTTATTTTAAAAATCAAGACATATTTTATTATTAAATCAAATATGAAAGTATGAAATTTAAAAAAAATATGTTCTGTTTAATCATTTTAGTATTGAGTGTGTTGAATAATAATAAGATGTATGAAAAATATAATAAATTAGAGACACATAATTTTCCATCCATTAAAAAAGAAAACTTACCTAAAGAATTTAGTAATTCTGCTTTTAAAACAGTAGATACTTTCATTAAAAAAATGTTCAAACTTGACAATGAATGTGTAATATATTTTGATTATATTACTGGAGAAATTCTTCGATGTTCTATTGGTAACCTGGATAATGTTGAGATAAACTTTAAAAAAGATGAATTTAAAGGTTATCATGTGGCTTCACTACATAATCATCCATTAAATGTTTTTTCACCACCTTCTGGAAAAAATTTTGGTATTTTTGCAAGAGAATTTGAAGATTATGAATTAATTTCTGGACGCGATAGATTATGGATTTTAGAAGCAAAAGGAGTGCATGAATATTTAGTTAATGAAATGAATATCATTTGTGAAATATTTTTCAATTCATCTCTTGAAAAATGTGCAAATAGACATCATGACGAAAAAATTATTGATAAAATGGCAAATCTAATCTATGGGAATCAATTGTCAAAATATATTAATGATAAAAACATAAATGGTATACGATTAACCAAAACGGAGTATGTAAATATGAATGAATCAGATATTGAAACTGCAGAATATACTGCATTAAGGATTGTTGATCCAGAAATTATTAGATTAGCTCGTGAAAGAGAAAGAGACCCAACATTATTATCCGGAAAGGACAGAATATATGCACTATATCAGATGATGGGTATGGAAATAAACTATGATGAAATATTTCCAGAATTAGATATTATTAAGGATTAACCTATTAATCCTTCCTTTTTAAAAAAAAATTATTTTAGCATTATTTTCTAAACAGTGCAGATATTCCTGCGATTAAAAGTAGCATTGAACACAATTTGGCCAAACTTGGCGTTCCAATAAGGACAAGAATCGCTGCAATCATAAAACCTACACCAGAACTTTCCAAGTGTCTATTAACATAATATGATGATATGAAACCTAAAAACGCCCCTACAATAGCTAGTATTGCTAAAAATGAATTTCCCTGAGCGCCCCCGCTTTCAATGAGCAATAGGAATGATCCAGAAATCAAACATAAAAATGAACCTAAAATGCCACATATCTGTTCAAATAATCTGGATGTAGTTTTTATTCTTTTCATGATATTATATTTATTTTCGATTTTATATATAATTATAAGTCAACAATGGCTTTAAGCATTACCGTATCTGATATGTTGACTTCCATCTGATGGAACGTTATTGCTTTTATTTCACAGTCACGGTCATGTTTATCCCAATTTATATCTTCACCAGTTATAATGGCTTTGAGATGATAACCACCACCAGTTTTCTTGATTTGGACATCAAACTCACAAAACAGCATGAATTCAACTTCATGATAAAACAATAATTCCTCAAGATAGTCGTATAACAATGATACTTTATCTTCAGAAGTTATTTCAAATTCTATTGATTTTTCAGGACTTATTTTATCAGTGTTGGATATTATGTTGAACATGGCAAGGCCGGCATTTTCAAAAGATTCATTTAAAGTATTGCCGAATGCATAAAAGCCTATGTCTGCTGTAACGTCAAAATATTCAAATTTTTTCATGATTTTGCCTCTGAAATAATACTTGTCAAATGCTCTCTAGCTCTTTGCTTATATATGGATACCAAACAACTTAAATATAGTGATGTGATTATTATGTTCAAAAAACCCAATACTAAAAAAAGAGTCGATTTAAGGAAAAAAACTTCAATAATTGATGAAATTGCATATTCAAATTTAGACATTAACGCTTGCATGGTAACGCTCACAGTATTTGTAGTGTTACTTTTTTCTGTGCTTTCCGTTGCGACAGCACAAAACCCATATCTTTTATAAAAATGGGATTTAAGTATAATTAGATTAAAATACCAAACCCTTAAAGCTATGAGTACAAGGGGCGTTATCTTGCAATTAATCTAATTTTAAATACAAAACTAACTTCCGTTTAAAATATGCAGGTCAGATTTCAAAATCATCAGGGTTGAAACGAAGGATTATTTCACGTGAATTACCCCTAGACCCTGAACCTGTATATTTTGTATCTATTAACCTTAAAAATTCAAGCTTATCAAGAGTTCTATTATATGCTGAATAACTGACTTTTTCTTTTTCTTTAAAAGCTTCTCCCAGTTCTCCGGCGAGAATATTTTCCCTGCTTTCGGTTATCAATTTAAGCAGGCTGCGTTCATTATCAGTTAGTGATGATAATATCTGGGATACGTTAACTGAAACCAATGAATCAATAGCTTCATCAAAATGCTTCTGAGTTATTTCACGTGATGCGTCAGCCTCTGCAATGTTTCCGCAGCTTCTTAAAAGATTGATTCCTGTTCTCAAATCTCCATTGTCAAAGGTGTACATTGCAATCTGCTCTAAAATGTCATCACTTAAAACACCAGGGAAAAATCCTGCATTGACCCTATCCCTCAAGATGTCTTCAATTTCAGAGTATGAATAAGGCGGGAATGTGATTTCCTGTGGAATGAAAACCGTATTGACGTTCTTATCGAAAGCATATCTGAATTCCAAATCAGACAATATTGCAAAAATAGCTGTTTTTACACCAGAATATTCTTCGTATGCTCTTAATATATCATAAAATAATTTGTTTGCATTATTGCTTTGGAAGAGGTAATTGACATCATCCAATGCCAATATCAATGATTGGTTGTTTCTTTGAAGTTCCAGCATGACTTTTTCATATATTCTTGCAAAAGGAACACCTGTTTCGGGAGGTAAAAATCCGAAAATCTTTTTGTGAACCTGTGATATGATGCCGAATCTTGTGGTGTGCAGCTGACAGTTGATGTAAACGCATACGATTTTTTCGGTGTTTTTTTCAACAAGTTCATATACCTTTTTGATTGCTGTCGTTTTTCCGGTTGCAGGTGATCCAAGCACCACTGCATTTGAAGGCTGTCCACCGCGCATTGCAGGCCTTATTGCCATTGCCATTGCTTCCATTTGAGTGTCTCTGTAGTTATAATTCGGAGGCAGGTAATCCGGATCAAAGGCATTGATATTTTGAAAAAGACTTTCATCATGCATTAAGATATCTTCAATTCCCATAGTATCTAATTTGTATTTAATTATTAAAAAAATTATTCTTTCAGATTAATTATTTCAACATTTTCATTGTCGACTATCCAGGCGGTCAGCTTTTCGGCATACTGGAGCTTTTTGCGCTTGACTTCATCGGCAGGCCCTACAATATCCGGCAGGTTAGGCCTTGAGTATTTGGTTACAATTTCACCAAAATCCATTCCTGCAAGAGTGATTTCAGATGATTCAAGTGCCACGGCCAAAAATATTGCCCTGTCACCATCTGTAAATCCTCCAAAGTTATAAACATTGCTTAACGGCTGGGCCTGGGTAGTTCCCAGGACATTTGTAAAGTATGGAGTTATCTGGACAATCTTGTCTGAATTGTCTCCGTGGGCATGCACGACTATGTTTGCTCCCCTTAAATTGGCCAACAGGATATCATCCAGATTGCCGTCCAAGTCCGTTACGACTATATCCGGTGCTATTCTTTCTTCAATCAAAGCGGTTGTAGCACCGTCTGCCGCAACCAGAACATAATCTTTTAAGTCATAGCTTTCCTTAAGCTGTTTGATATGATCCTTAAGTGATGGGCCAGCACCGAATACAATGAACTTATCTGAAAATCCAACGATTTTACTTAAATCGTCGAGTGATAAACAGCCCTCTTCTGATAAAATCTCATCCAATAATTGGGCACACTTTTCATCATCTTCACGGGAGAATCCAAAGTCATCAAGAATTTCTTTATAGTATATATTCCACTCACCGAATTCCATGTTTTTACCTCATTTGTTAACGATATTAATATCTTTGCCAGTTATATGATTATATAATTTTGCAATTTGCCTTAAAGTGAAACCGACCATGAATGCGGAAATGACAGTGCCCACATTAACGCTGCCCCAGGGAGTCGTATAGAAGAAATAGCACATGACAATTGATACTATTACCATGGACGTGTCAAAAGCCATTTTGATTGAAGAAAACCTCCAGCCGGTAACGATTGCTATTGATTCGACACATCCCTCCCCCGGCAAAGGGGCGATGTTGGCCGGCATATAGACGAATATTCCCAGAGCTATCAGTAAAATACTTAAAAAAATCATTATGATATTTATAATCATATTATCAGGGATATTCAGGCTATAAACAATGGATAAAGTCAGATCCGTGAAATAGCTGAATACAAAACAGTTGATGAACTGCAGTAATCTTTTCGGCTTAAACTGTGACCTCAGAATAATCATCTGAAGGAAAATCAGAGCCGCATTAAAGACAAAAGTGGTTATGCCAATGTTGATGCCTGTGCACAGATTCAGGGCGTATGAAATTGAACTGATTGGAGTCGTTCCGAAAGTCGATTTGATTGAAAAGGCAACTCCAAAGGCCATTATGAATAATCCCAAAACAAAAAGGCAAATTCTCTTAATCATCACTAATTTTATATTGATTAATCTATTTAAATTATTTGACAGCCAATTCCAGAAATATCATCAGAAAAAATAGGTAGTAACTTTTTGTTAGTATATAAAGTTTTCGATTAAATTCACTGAAACTTATTAAACCTTAATTTTATTAATTTTTTATTTTCATGTTAATAATAGTCTATTTTATTAAATTCAAGAATTAATTTGTTAATATTAGTGATTGAAGTTATTTAATAGTTAAATTTAAATAAAATCCTATTTAAATATGTATTGAAAATATTATTGATAGTAAGTAAGTATACGATTTTTTCATTATATTTTTTGTGTAAGCACATTTTCACTAAAAATCAATGAAATATTAATTATTCTATTCAATCTTTGTTTTTATTTTTGTTTTGAATAGTAGTCCACACAACATTCGATTTAAACCCATTTAGTGAGATTAAGTTTGAAATAACTCTATTAAGCTAAAGTGTTCACTTCAGACAAAGAAGAAATAGAAGTAACCGGCAGAATTATGCTTCTACCGGCTCAAATCCATTCAGATTATTAAACTGCATCATGAAATCATAGGCCTCATTGACATTACCATCGTTAGAATACGCAGTCCAGAACATGACAAAATATTTCTCGCCATCGATTTCAACAACTTCAAAACTGCCCGCCTTGGCATCAGTGAAAGTGAATGTGTTGTTACCTTTATCAACAATATGCGTTGAACTTGAAGGATGATTATAAAAATCGTTTTTTATGGTATCATTTAATTTTTGAATATTCATGAAATAGCCATCGGAACCAATATTCTTAACTACCTGTCTGTAAACTCCATCGTTTGAATTTTCCCAGCCATTCGGCATGTTCAGTTTGTTTATGTCAGTTGCAACCACAATCCCCATTACCAGGAACAGTATTGAGACTGCGGTTAAAATCATTAAACCTTTTTTCATATTGATTACTCCAAAAATTTTATAACCCACAATCCGGAGTGTTGTAGGTTATTATTAATATTTATGCCTAAATCATATTAAAGTTATAGTTTGTATTAAACTAAAACTTTTAAACAGATAATTTAAAGATAAAAATGTATGATTATATGATAGATATTGTATCTAAATATCCCACATATACAGACCATAATCAGTTGATATGTTCAAAAACATATAAAGTATTTGAATATAATTGCCTATTTACATCATTAAATATGAAATATATTACCAAGTTAAATATTAAAAGAGGGCAACTCAAAATTATTTTTTTTAATAAATTTATACTTTTTTAGGTATTAACTCTAATAATAGATTGTACTTCTTAGTATAATTAAGTAAAGGATAAAAAATAAGAAAAATAATTTAAACACAAAAATTATGAGTCAGCCTCAAAAAATAAAAAGAGATGGTTTATGTATTTTGAGTAGTATTGTTCCGAATTGGATCAGGGTTGTCATGAAGACTACCAGGTCCATAAAACTCGTACCAATGATAGAAATTCATTCCAATATATTGACTCATTACATCATTCATCGCGTCAACGATTATATCATCACTATTTCTGACCCACACTTCGTACTGACCCAGATAACGACATCCTTCGTGAGAGTCAGTATCATTCTTATTATATTTGCTAGTACTTGTAGTAGCACTGCTAACATTTACTGTAACGGGATTGTCTGCAGTATCATCTGTAATGGTTAGGGTAACTTTAGCAGTACATGCATCATATTTGCCATTACCAGCATATTTTGCTTCAAGGTCATATTTTCCACTTTCTTCACCAGTAATAATGAAATAACCTTTACCATTGCTATCAGTAACTACAGAATATGTTTCATTGTTATTATAAGTAAGATTAACAGTTTCTCCACCAATAGCATTACCATTAGAGTCCTTAAGTTCAAATACTACTTGTTCCCCATTTTGAAAGGTATCATCCTTATTTAAAAAATTTATTTGCGTTTCTGTCTTACCAGTCAGTGATTGTCCAAATATTAGAGCAGCACCCGCTGCAATTAACAGAACAACCAAAATGATAATAATTGTATTTTTATTCATTATTTCGCCCCAATTTACCATTTTAAATAAATATTATATATCTTTGTTTAATAAATCAATTATTTTGAATGACTTTGTAAAAATCATATTATTGAATTTAAGTTGATTGATAGATGTTGATTTAAACACAAAAATTATGATTAGCCTCAAAAAAAATGATGATTTATTATAAATCATCAATTATTGTCATCAGTTATATTCTCTAATTCCTCCATGAACTTACGAGGATTATCTATAAATCTTCTATAGTCATCTATATTCATACCATCATATTGGCCGTCCATATGAACTTTACCATTGTCATCGTAGTATACACCATATTTGCTGTCATAGTGTAAGCCTGAGGTCTTACCGTTACCATTAGTATTTGCAGTTGCCTCATTATTAGTTTCTGAAGCAGGATTGTCTGCTTCACCGTCAGTAACAGTTAGAGTAATTTTGCCGGTACATCCGTTATATTTATCATTTCCACCATAATCCACTGTAACCTCATAGCTTCCAGCTTCTTCACCATCTACAGTAAGATAACCTTTACCGTTTTCATCAGTAGTCACTTGATATTTTTCATCACCAAATGTAATGTTTACAGTTTGGCCTGCAAGAGCATTGCCTTGTGCGTCCTTTAGTTCAAATTGTATTTGTTCTCCATTTTGCAGAGTCTTTTCACCTATAAAATTGATTTGCGTATTTAATTTACCACCTGCGAAGTGATGAATTCCATAAGCACCTGCGCCGATGATAACAACAACCAATATTGCAGTAAGTATCTTTTTATTCATTTTTTCACCTCTATCATATTATTTAATAGTATTTTTAATTTTAATTCATTATAATAATCCAAATTCAACAACCAAATACCTAAATCCAAGCATACATATAGTAAAGAAGATATAACATCACAAACACCCCCAAATTGATCCAAATTCAACAACCAAATACCTAAATCCAAGCATACATATAGTAAAGAAGGTATAACATCACAAACACCACCCTATCAATCAAAGTTCAACAGCCAAATACTTAATGAGTAAGATTCATTGACCAACAGTCAACCATATTATCATACCCACATCATTTTTAAGCGAGAAGATTTTTCTACCTCAAAACACAGTAGAACTCTTCAGACTTATTTATTAGTTTATACAAGGACATATAAATAGTTTTTCGAGTGCAAGTACTCACTTGCATCGTTAATTAGTAAAAAAATACTGAATAAAAGTTTATTTTAAAAATTAAGGTTTTATTACAGGAATCATCAACATAATGATTTGTTTCGCACCAATCTTTTGCGTATATACATTAGAGATTAATACATTAAAACACAATATTTATCATTTAACAAAAAATTATTAAATGTAAAATGATTACTGCAATGCAGAATCTTTTGATTTCTAATTTCACAATACAAAAAAAAAGTTTTTTATACTATCATGAATAAACATGATGAATGTGTTATATGAACACAAATTTTAGGTGAAACTATGAATAAAAATATAATTATTGCAATATTGGTTGTTATCATCATTGCCGGTGCTGCATTTTTTATGTTTGGCCAATCAAACGGTAAGACAGATACACAAATCAATTTTTTAGGTAATAAGACTCTGCAAAATGGAGAACAAATACAATTTGAACTAAAGGATGCACAAGGTAATGTTCTTGCGGGCCAAACTGTAAACATTACATTCAATAATGAAAAATATCAAGTGACTACTGATGAAAACGGTAAAGGTTATCTGACTGTAGACGGTGAAGAACCTGGAAGCTATGAGGTTACAGTTGATTATGGTGGAAATGATAAATATAATGCATGTACCGGCAAAATTACTGTAACTGTTACTGACGGTGAAGCTGACAATCCTGCTTCAGAAACTAATAATAATGCAACTGCAAATACCAAAGCTAACGGTAATACCGCAGGATTACACTATGACAGCAAATATGGTCTATACTACGATGACAACGGTAAAGTTCAAAATAGTAAAGGCCAACTGAATGATATGAAAATAGAAGACGCCAGAAAATGGATTGATAATGGTGGAATAGTAGATGAAGGAGAAGTAAATGCTAGTATTTCATAACATTTGATGATTTATAAATAAATCATCTTTTTTTCTTTTTTTTTTGAATTACCTTCCCGGATTCCGTTCCACCATCAAAGATAATCATCAAAACAATAATTTGGAAATTGGGCAATGTCCAAACCGGATTCACATCTTTTTTAAATCAACATCATTACCTGTTAACTTAAAGTTGATTTTATGAATCAGCTTGACCGTACTTCCTATAAATAACGCGCCCAGAATCGTTCCGATGCCGACGCTTCCGAAATTGCCCAGAAAAATATAAGAGAGAATCAATGATGATGAAACAACCGCAACATCAAAACACACTTTAATTTTTGGAAAAGGCTTTTTTGATACGATAGCCATAGTCTGTGTAGCCCCTTCAACGGAAACCGGAACTATATTGGTCGGAACGTAGAAAAATATTCCAAGAGCAATCAAAACGATTGATATTGCACTCATCACCAAAGCAATCCCCAGATTATCCGCCATAGGGATGAAGCTTGTTAGTGCCATTGAAAAGCTTGTTAAAAAGCCGAAAATCACACTTACAATTACTTGAAAAAAGTGTTTTGGCTTGAAATTTCTTCTTAAAAGCGCTAACTGCAGCATCACCAAAAATATCTGGAACATGAATGTCGTTATTCCCAGATCAATGTTCAATATCAGGTTCAATGCATAGGGTATCGATGCAACAGGCGTTGAGCCGAGACCGGACTTGATTGAAAATGCAACACCCAATGTTATTAAAAACAAGCCAAAAATGTAGTTGAATATCCGTTTAAATGTTAATTTTTCACCACTGAATTCCATATACTATTGATATTGGTTTTCATAGTATTTAAACTAATTTAAACAATAAAATTCAGCCCTAAACGGAAAAATAATTTCCGAGGATAATATATAAAAAGTATGAAAATTAAATTATTAATATAGGTTTAGATATGCTAAATCTTTTTTTGATAATGGAGGAAAATCAATGGATGACATTTTATTAATGCTTCCAGGTCCAACAACAGTAGACCCTAGAGTTTTAGCCGCAATGTCAAAAGCTGTTGTTAATCACAGGGGAGCAAAATATGGAGAAATATTAACTGAAACTACAGAATTAATGAGTAAAGTTTTCCAAACCCCAAATAAATCTTATTTATTAACCGGATCAGGTACCGCTGCAATGGAAGCAGCTATTGCAAATACCGTTGCACCTGGTGAAAAAATGTTGAATGTTGTTGGCGGAAAATTCGGAGAACGTTTCATGAAAATAGCAAAAACCCATGGAATCGATGCTCAGGAATTGGCAGTTGAATGGGGAACTGCAGTAACACCAAAACAGATTGAAGAAGTGCTTGATGAAAATGAAGACATCAAAGCAATTTCCGTTATACACAACGAAACTTCCACAGGTGTAGCAGCACCAATCGAAGAAATCGGTAAAGTCATGAAAAATTACGACACATTATACATCGTAGATACAGTATCCTCCCTCGGAGGAGACTATGTTGATGTCGAAAAGTTCGGAATTGACGTTTGTGTAACCGGTTCACAGAAATGTTTGGCAGCGCCTCCTGGAATGGCTGCAATCACATTAAGCGATGATGCATGGAAAGCTGTTGACAATGTTGAAACCAATACTTTCTATTTGGACTTGAAAGCAGCAAGGAAAAGTGGAGACAAAACTCCGCCTGAAACTCCTTACACCCCATCAGTTTCTCTAACCTATGCTATGAATGAAGCATTGAAAATTACTTTAGAAGAAGGACTTGAAAATAGAATTGCACGCCACCACAAAGCAGCAAATGCAAGTGTTGCAGCCGTAAAAGCATTAGGCTTGGAACTCTTCGCTGATGAAGCAGTTTCATCTGCAACCGTAACTGCAGTCAAAATGCCTGAAGGCGTAACTGATGCAGACTTTAGAGGAACAGTCCGTGACAAATATGGCGTAGAACTTGCTGGAGGACAAGACCACTTGAAAGGTAACATCTTCAGAATAGGCCATATGGGATGCATTTCCTACAAAGAATTAGTCCAAACATTTGCAGCTATCGGAATGACCTTAAAAGGTTTAGGTGCAATTGAAGACGCTGGTGCAGGTGTTGCATCAATTACAGAATCATACTTATGATTCTGCTATTTTTTATTTTTTAATAACTTAATTACATATTAACACGCCATATTTGGAGAAATAAATGCTTTTTAACCTGCATTTTAACTTTAAAACTTCTTTTATAACTATTTGAAAAAAAAACTTTTAACAAAATTATTTTTAAAATTCACTTAAAAAAGTATTTAAAATACAATATCCATAATTAATATTAATTTATAGGATGTGAAATAATGTCAGAAAATATAAAAGCAACAGTTGAAGAATTGCGTAAACTCATTAATGTCGACAATGTAATTGGTACACCAATCGAAACTGAAGATAAAATCCTCATTCCAGTAATAAGAATAGGTGTTGGTTTCGGTGCTGGTGAAAGCGTTTTTGGTAAAGAGGGAAATGCTGCAGGTGCAGGTGCAGGTGTGGAACCTATTTCAATGGTCATGATTCCTAAAAAAGGAAATGATGCTGAAGGTGTACGCGTACTTGATTTAAGCAAAGGAACTGAAGCCAATAAGGCATTGTCCGATTTAGGTTTAATCATTACCGATTTGGTTAAAAACTACATGGGATCAAATAATGATGAATATGTAGATGAAGAGGAATTCATTGAACCTGAATTTACAACCTACGACGATGAAGAAACTGAAGAATAGGACTTATATTTTATGTTAAACATCCTATTGATGATTATCTTATTAATCATCATTTTCATTTTCATTATTCTGCTTTTCGGCATTCGCTTGACTGCCAGATGGGTGAAAGTGGATAGTGACTGTGACGGATGTCTTGAAATACTTATTTTAAAAAAACTTAAGGTTTATACTTTTGACTTTAAATCAGATGATGATGACGAAGATTCTGATGAAGAAAAAGAACATATGAATCCCAAAAGGCTATATGAATTAGCCAAACCTTGTTTTGAATATATTAAAAGATTCATAGATGATTTTTTAAATGCAGTCAGCATCAACAAACTGGAAAATTATCTAATCATCGGCTTTTCAAGTTTTGCAAATACCGGAATGTATATCGGTTATATCTGGGCAATCTCATCAATTATAAACAGTTCAGTTCCAAATGCCGATCTGAAAGCAGAGCCTTCTTTTTCCGGAGCTGTTTTAAATGTTAAAGGCTCAATGAATATTGACATCAGCCCATTAAAATTAGTTGTGCCCGCAATAAGACTGATTTCCAAAAAAGAAGTCCGAACATTGATTAGGGGGGTTAGAAATGGATAGACTAGAAGATATGATGAAAGACCTGTTTAAAATGGAAATCATTGATGAAATCCTATTCAAGCCAGTCAGGATAAGCCCGAATAAAACAATTTACTTTGCATTTAAAGAAAGCCAAAAGATTTTCCAAAACAGACTAACATCAGCCAGCCTTGAGCCGGTTTGCTTTATTTTAAAAATTGACGGCGAATACCATTACTGTCCCTTAAACGACAATGAATTTGATGAGAGTATCGTTAGAGAATTTGTAGCAAAATTCAATTAGGCAGAGGAATGTTTTCCTTATCCACTTTAACTTCAACGACTAGCGGACCTTTCAAATCTTTTTTTAAGAGATATTCAAGGTCTTTTAGTGTGTCGATTTGAACTGCATCGATTCCATAAGAAGATGCTAACTTTAAAAAGTCAGGATTTGCCAAATCCGTCTGATATGCATCCATATCATAGAAATCTTCCTGCCATTGCCTTATGATTCCATATTCAGAATTGTTTAAAATGAATACAATCACATCAAGATTATTCTCCTTAAGGGTTGCAAGCTCCTGCAGGTTCATCTGAAAGTCACCGTCACCGTTAATGACTATTACCTTATCACCTGTGGCGATTGCAGCTCCGATTCCTGCCGGAAGGCCGTAGCCCATCGGTGCGGTAGCTGCCGGGAACAGGAAGTGATTTGGACTTTTCGCTTTAAAAAGCAATGTGGAAAATGTAGTGTGTGAGCCTGCATCAATGGCAATTATTTCGTTTTTAAAACGATTCAGGATTCTTTTAATAGCTGCCTGAGGCTTTAGCTCATCGTCTGACCCTTCGACAATCACTTCATTGTCAATTGCCAATAGCTCGTCAAGCCAGTTAACCTTATTGAATTTCAAAGCCGTTATGACCTCTTCAACATCACCCTGTATCTGATATCTGCCTTTAAGGACATCCTTATTAATGTTTACATGAACCAGCCTGTCTTCATCCAGATTGGGAAATGTCCTTTCACTTGCAATTGAACCCAATGCGATAATGCAGTCGGATTCATCCATTGCCTTTCTGGCTCTTGGAGTTGCCCTTATGCCAATCAATCCAAGGTTAATCGGATTGTCTTCAGATATTGCTCCACGCCCATTATAAGTAGTTGTTATTGGAATCTGATACATTTCTGCAAGGGCTTTAATATTTTGAGCATGTGATATTGCACCTGCCCCTAAAACGAATAAAGGTTTTTTGGATTTTAAAATAAACTCCTGAGCCTCATCAAGGCTTGACAGGTCGCTTTCACACAGATAGCACAAATCAATATCCATAAAATCTTCACTTAAAAGAACGTTTCTTGAAAGGTTAATATGAATCGGTCCTTTAGGATTATTCTTAAGCCCATATAATGCTGCCTTAAGTACAAACACCGCTTCAGAACCATTCAATGGAGAATAGCTTTCATGAGTGATATTTTCAAAAATGTCCCTTAAGGGAAATGACTGAAAGCCTGATCCGCCCCTTACATCAACGTCATTGTCTCCCGTTAAAATAAGCATAGGAATATTGTCCTTAAATGCGGATGCGACACCCATGACCAGATTCAATGCTCCAGGACCTGCAGTTGTAATGCAGACCCCAATACTGTCGGAAGTTCTTGTAAATGCATCTGCCGCATGGGCTGCTGCCTGTTCATGCCTAGTTAAGATATGCTTTATGCCTGATTTTGACAGTGCCTTATACATCGGCATTATCTGTTCGCCGGGAATTCCAAAAATATGAGTTATATCATTTTCTTCAAGGATTTCAACCATCCTTTCAGCCACGTTCATTTTTCAACCTCTTGATAGGATCCGTCATATTCGCCTGAGCCTTCAACCGAAAAAACAACAGCCTGAGCGATTCTGTCGCCGGATTTTATCTTATATTCAAAGTCCCCATGATTGTAAATCATAAACATCAGCGTTCCATAAAATCCAGGATCTCCCACTGCCGTTTGAACGGAAACAAATGACCGAAGCAAAGTGGAACGTGGAAGGTAGAGCATAGTATAGCCTTTTGGAATTTTAACCTTCCTTTTAATGCTCGCCAAATAAGCTGTGTGGGGTTTCAACGTGTAAACCGGACCTGAAAGCTCTCCCAATTCAGGCAGATTCTTTTCATTGTTAATCAAAGAACCACCGGATGTCTGTCTATAAATTTTATCCAGTTCCAAGTCAATTCCTGAAGGCTGAACCAAATCGGCAAAATCAGGAAAAATTTTAACAAGTTCTCTTTCACCAAGCATAAACACATCTCCTTTTAGATTAATTTTTATAATTGGTTTTTTATATAATTAATTGGAGAGTGAAAAAATGCCTGTAATAACAATTGCCGGAAACGATGGAATTAGTGTTGAGAAAAAAAGAGAAATGGTTAAAAAGGTATCTGAAGTTGTAGCTGAAGCATACGACTTGCCTGTTGATGCCATAACCGTTTTGGTACAAGCCTACCCTAAAGAAAGCATTGGTGTGGCTGGTGAACTGTTAAGTGATCGCTAATCACTTAACTTCTTATTCTTATTTTAAGATAATATTTCAGTTTTTAAAAGATTCGATTTCAGAAATTGACAAGCCAGTAATCTCGGAAATTTCTTCCAATTTACAGTCAAGACCCAACAGCTTAGTAACCGCACATTCAACAGTGATTACGCCATCATCCACCAAATTTTTAATCATCAAAACCTGACCTTGCTCACGTCCTCGCTCAATACTTTCTTCAATACCCTGTTCAATACCTTGCTCACGTCCTCGCTCAAAACCTTCTTCAATAGCTTCGCCAATAGCTTCTTGAACACAATCAAGTTTCATTATAAAACATTCATCCCTTTTCTCTCTCACAGAATTATATTTTTCTTGTCCCATCTGACCACCAATTACTTTATATTGGTTTTAAAGTATATAAATTAGTCAGTTTCAAGATATAACAATTTTTATCGCTCAAAACAATATTTAAGGGTCAGAACAATATTTATCAGTGGGGACAATTTTTATCACTTAAAACAATATTTAAGTCTCAGAGCAATTTTTCATAATGTGCAAAAATATCAGAATCCCCATAAGTCATGAATACATTGAAAAAAAAGTTAAAAGCATTGGTGTGGCTGGAAGTGTTAAGTAATCGCTAATCACTTAACTTCTTATTCTTATTTTAAGATAATATTTCAGTTTTTAAAAGATTCGATTTCAGAAATTGACAATCCAGTAATCTCGGAAATTTCTTCCAATTTACAGTCAAGACCCAACAGCTTAGTAACCGCACATTCAACAGTGATTACGCCATCATCCACCAAATTTTTAATCATCAAAACCTGGCCTTGCCCAATACCTTGCTCACGTCCTCGCTCAATACTTTCTTCAATAGCTTCGTCAATAGCTTCTTGAACACAATCAAGTTTCATCATAAAACCACCTTCTATTTTCTTTCTCATAGGATCATCTTTTTCAAAGTACATATTTGCAAGCATCAACGCTATTCCATAGACAGATTCTTTAATCTCATCATTAGGAAAAGTCAAAAGATTCATCAAATCTGAAGTTTCCTTAAATTGGCAAATAATATTTTCTCTACCATTAACCATGATGGGAGTTAATGCCAATTCAACCAATTCCTTATTGCTGAAGTCTTCGCGTTTATTAATTTTTTCTTTAATATTACTTATAATTTCTCTTTCATTAATATTTAGTAATGAAATTAAAGGAAAATTAAAACAATTCCACTCATTAATACAATACTCAGCTATTTTAGAGTTTTGTGCTGTTGAAATTACTGCAAATATGATGTTTAAGTTATTGACATTTACTTTTAAATCGAAATTTGAAATATATACCTTGAACCTTTTTATATCCATTATTCCAATATATGTACTTTGAAATTCCAACATCAATATAAAATCTCCAATCCTTACAATGAAATCCGGGCGATATAATGACGGTTCGATAGAAATCTGTTCACCTGTCAAAACTTCAATTTCGGAATCGTCAAAAACATCAAATTCAATGCCTATTTCTAGCATATTTAGAAATTCTAACAAGTATTCATTAGATATTAATTTAAATGTTTTATCTTTTTCTTGTCCCATCTGACCACCAATTACTTTATATTGGTTTTAAAGTATATAAATTAGTCAGTTTCAATATATAACAATTTTTATCGCTTAAAACAATATTTAAGAGTCAGAACAATATTTATCAGTGGGGACAATTTTTATCACTTAAAACAATATTTAAGTCTAAGAGCAATTTTTCATAATGTGCAAAAATATCAGAATCCCCATAAGTCATGAATACCTTGAAAAAAAAGTTAAAAGAATTGGTGTGGCTGGAAGTGTTAAGTGATCGCTAATCACTTAACATAATCCAAAATATAATTCAGTGCGGAATCAAAAGCATCATAGCCGTAATAGTTAAATCAATCATTATATGTACAATATAGGAATTGACAACATTTTTTGTTTTTAGATAAGGAAATAAATGAATAATACTTGCAAGCCCTATATAGAAAAGACATTGGAAAAGATTATTATTGTATGCAGTCAAATGTATCAGACCAAATAACATCATACATACGAAAGTTCCAAAAACAAGAGCGTTTTTCCTGTTTTTTGTAAAATAATAGATTAAACCCATTCCAATTAACAAAACGGATACCTTGAATAACTCTTCACCCACCAATTGAATGAGTGTGAACACTACATCCAAAATTGAAACTGCACTTTCTGTCATCGCATTCGGGTCTGGTGAGAATCCTAAAGAAGTAGCTATGAAATTTCCCACTATCGACCATACCAAATACAGAATAAAACAAATAATAATGACCTTGAAATCCTTAAGTCTAGGCTTTCTAAAAATCAAATCCAGCTTCCCATGACAGACATAAGCAACCGGAATGACCGTAACCAGGAAATAACAAATAGGCAGAGTACCTCTAGGAAGCAACTCAACAAATGGAATGCATCTGCCACCAGTTAAAGTAATCAGCCCCACCAAAAACGGCGCCAATGCCAGAATTACCCATTCCGCCATTGACAGTTTAGGAATGCCATTGTAAAATGGAAAATCTATACCCTCATCTTCAAATTTGAAAAAATCACTCATAATATCACATTTAAAAGTTTAATGTTCAATGCATTTAAATGTTCAGATTATTGGTAAAATTATTGAAAAAACTAAACATTTGAGAAAAAAAGAGAAATGGTTAAAAAAGTATCTGAAGTTGTAACTGATTATATGACTTGCCTGTTGATACCCCAACCGTTTTAGTACAATGCCCCCTAAAAAAAGCATTGGTGTGGGTGGTGAAATGTTAAGTGATTGTTAATCACTTAACTTAACCCATAGCATAGTGGTAGTGCTGTGCAAAAGCCATAAATGAAAAAAATGTCAATTCAATTATTACATGCAGAATATATGTATTGACAACATTTTTTGTTTTGAGATACGGATATAAATGGAAAAAACTTCCAAATCCGATTAAGAAAAGACATTGGAAAAGATTATTATTGTATGCATGCAAATGCATCAGACCAAATATTATCATGGATGCAAAAATTC
The DNA here is from genome assembly GCA_017553445.1 of Methanobrevibacter sp. Lineage (GTDB taxonomy): Archaea > Methanobacteriota > Methanobacteria > Methanobacteriales > Methanobacteriaceae > Methanocatella. Next base: position 43,671 of record JAFZMD010000041.1, read on the forward strand.
CAAAAACAAGAGCATTTTTCCTGTTTTTTGTAAAATAATAGATTAGACCCATCCCAATTAAGAAAACAGATACCTTGAATAACTCCTCACCCACCAATTGAATGAGTGCGAATATCGTACTCCAAATTGTAACTGTGGTTTGCATCACCGCATTTGCGTCTGCTTGGAATCCTAAAGAAGCACCTATGACCTTTACCACATACCCAAATACCAAATACAGAATAAAACAAATAATAATGACCTTGAAATCCTTAAGTCTAGGCTTTTTAAAAATCAGACCCAGCTTCCCACGACAGACATAAGCAAATGGAATGATTGTTACCAAGAAATAAGTGACCTGCATAACACCGTCAGGAAGCACACTATAATATGGAATGACTTTGCCACTAGTTATAGTAACCAATCCCACCAAAAACGGCGCCAATGCCAAAACTACCCAATCCACCATTGACAATTTAGGAATCCCATTGTAAAATGGAAAATCTATACCCTCATCTTCAAATTTAAAAAAATCACTCATAATATCACATTTAAATTTATAATGTTCAATGCATTTAAATGTTTAATTTTTTTATGGAAATATTAAAAAAAGTTAAGATTTTAAAAATTCTTCAAGTTCTTTCTTTTTTTGTTCCTTAATTTTTTCTTCATTTAGAACTTCTTCATGAATTTTTTGTTTGTGGGCTTCCTCTTTTTCCCAATTTTCTTGGATTTTTCTAATCAGATATTCCTTTTGGAAAAGGTCTTTGTATACATTATGAATCAAATTCCTTAAAATTACCTCCAAAGGATTGTTGGAATTTACAATATCATCATATGTAATTTGAATTGACAATTTAACGGCAAATGGGCCGATACCGTCAATTTTAAAAGGATAATCATGATTTTCAATATTGACATTTATCTTTTCATTGTAGAGATAGAATTTTCGCTCCCCAGCAACCCTTTTCAATACTGAAGGGTCTTTAGTGCGAGCAGAAATTAAATCATGCAATTGTCTTTCAACAATTCCTAATGATTTGGTGATTTCAGAATAATTGAAAAATCCTGAAATGGTTAAAGCATTATGTCCAATAGCATCAACAAAAAATTCATATGTTGAAAAACCGCTTTCAAATTTAAATTTCTTTCTTTCAAGGCGATATTTACTTTCAAATATAACACCTCTTGTTTTAAAAGATTCATATTCCATGTTAAATTATTGTGTTTAAATAGTATATATAAGTTGTGTTTAAATTATTTTAACAAATATCATTTATTCATTATTGGATGTAGATATTGCAATTAAATTATTCTAAATAAATTGGTTGGATTTAAAATATTAGTTTATCGCGCCAATATTGATTAGGTTATTGGCCAAGCCATTAAAATTATCAAGTGTAAAATCAATTAAATGGCGGTTTGAAATCGTGGTAAAAATAAAAAAAAGAAGTTAAAGAAATTAATCTTTAACTTGAAATGGTAATTTTGTTTGAAGTGCTGTATCCGTTGTATGCTGAAGTGATGATGTATTGGCCAGCCATCAAATTAATTGCGAGCTTAGCAATACCGTCATTTCCGCTTACACGGTCATACAACACACCATTGATGTTGAACTGCACAGTTTGGTTTGCCAATGCATTGCCCTGACCGTCCAACACTTTAGCTTCAAACTTAGATCCGTCCTTATATTTCATGGACATGTCCTTTGTTTCCAAAGTTGTTAGGACAGTGATGTTGTTTGCAACAGAACATCCGTTATAGCTTGCAGTAATCACATATTCACCAGGTCTTAAATTAATGTTTAATTTGGCAGTACCGTTTTCATCAGTTGTACGGTTGTAGAACACACCGTTGATGTTGAATGTGACAACTTCGCCTGCTTTAACAGGATTGCCGTCAGAGCCTAAAATCTTGACCACATATTGTGAATCGTTTTTGTAATATTTAGTCAAGTCGGTATTGTTTGCAATTGTTGCTAAAACAGTGATGTTATTTGCATGCATTTCACCGTTTACAGGGTTGATTGCGGTAATGACATATTCACCTTGCGGCAAGTTAATAGTTAACCTGGCAGTACCGTTTTCATCAGTTGTACGTTTATACATTACACCATTGATATTGAATTGAACTTCAGTTTTATTCAAAACGTTTCCGTCAACGTCAACGAATGTAGCTTCATATTGTGTTGCGTTTTTAAACATTTTAGTAATGTCGTTTCCTTCAATGGTCGTTAAAATGGTCACAGGAGCGTCATATGAATTGTTTTCATAAGTTGCTGTTACTGTGTAATTGCCAGAATTCAGATTAATGCCTATTCTTGCAGTACCATTTTCATCAGTTGTTCTGTTGTATGATTTACCGTTGATTACAATGGAAACAGTTTCGTTTGAAACAGGTTTGCCTATAGCGTCAAGCAATGTGAACTCCAATTGTTTTGCATTACCGAAGTATTTTTCCAGGCCCTCACTTGTAATGAAATACTTGTCCATCTTTGGAGTGTTGTTGTAGACGGATGAAGTTGCAGGATCATAGCTAACGGATGCATCACCGGTCAATTCATCGCCAATCAAGTAATTGTCTTTTACCAAAGCTGTGATTTTTGATACGTCAACAGTGTATTCGCCATCAACGGCGACTTCATTATCTGTTATTATTGCATTGCCTGATTTACCCATAAATGCAGTAGATTCCGTTGAATTTGAAAGGATTTCAAAAGCATTTCCTATTACAGAAACGTTACCTGATGATGAATAGATACCAACAGCACTTTCACCAACAACCAAGAAATCGTTTCCGACGACATTTTCTTCCAATCCGGTTAATTCCATACCATAAGCTAAAGGTGCCATGGACTCTATTTTGTTACCCAAATAATCAACGGAAACGTTACCATTTGACATTGCGGAATAAATCGCATAGGTTACTCCAGGTGCGTTTACTCCAATAATGTTGTTTTCAATGACACCGCTGGCTTCACCCTCAATATCAATACCATTGGCATAGATTGAATCGGAACTTGCTGCAATTGTATTGTTTTTAACAGCAAAGTCACTGCCGGATACTTCAAGGCCGTAGATGTATGAATGGCCGTTTGCTAGAATATTGTTTGAAGTTATTGTAGCATTGTCTGAGATTACATGTACGGCATAGATTGTATCATATGCGCCAACAATTCCATCGTAACCTACAGCAATGATGTTATTTTCTACGTTTGCTTTTGGTGAATCAATAAGAATACCTTCTGATATTGGGTTTGCAACCCAATTTCCGCTTCCAGCAGGTTCCTCTTTCCAGCTGACATAACATGATGGGAGAAGTACGTCAATACTGTTGGCGACCACTTCGGTTTCAGTACAGTTCTTTATGTTGACAGCATTGTTTACGGTTGATCCTGTAGTGTTTCCTATGTATAATATTTCGTTTTCGGAAATGGCAATGTCTGAATTTTCAGCAATTATTGCATAAGAATCATCCAAACCATTATCTTTGACATTAATTAAGTTTTTATCTATTAATACAGCATCACCATTGGCAACAATACCTCTGGAAGTGGAGTTGATTATATTTTTCTCAACAATAGCAGCGGAATTTTGCAAGTTGATTCCAGCAGTCATTGCAGCGAATGAATCGAGTGATGAGGAATTTCCCAAATTAGCACCCAAAGCATCAATAGCATTCTTAGCTATGTTAGCTTCTTGGGATTTGACAGCCAAAGCAGTGGTTTTATTACCTTCAACAACGATTATGTTTTCATAAACATTTTCCTTGCTTCCGCATAATTCCATACCATACACAATGTCGGATATTGCATAAATGCTATTTCCAACATATTCAACTTCCAAGTCTCCGCCATTCATACCTGAGTATACCGGATAAGCGAAAGCCGGAGCTGAAACTTCTATTTTATTGTTGCTGATAGTAGTATCAGTTGATGCTTCGATTTCAATACCATTAGCGTAATTGGTATCTGATGCTATAGTGAAGTTGTTTGAATCCACAAATGCATTATCGGATTCGATATATAATCCGTAAATGTAGTCATGACCTAAAGCAAAAACACCATTGTTAGTTACATTCACATTATCAGAATCAGTAATGTCAATAACGTAAACGGTGTCATAAGCACCAACGACGGAAGCAGCTTCTAGTGCAATACCATTAGAATCTAATTCTAAATCAGTACAGTTGTCAAATACCAAACCTTGAGTAACAGGAATTTTAACCCAATTCCAACTTCCAGCAGGAATTTCTTCCCATTTAACAGGAGCGGATGGCATACTTATATGAAAAATATTGCTAATTACATCTGCTTCAGTGCAATCTTTTAAATTAAGAGCATTGTTTACGGTTGAGCCATTGGTGTTTCCAACATATTCAATGACGTTTGACTTGATTAAAATGTCTGAAGCATCAGCAATGATTGCATATGAATCGTCCATTCCATTATCATTGACATTTATTTCATTGTTTTCAACAGTGACTACACCACCATTAGCAAAAATGCCTCTGGAAGTGGAGTTGATTGTATTTTCCTCAACAATAGTGTTTGTATTTTGCAGGTTGATGCCGGCAGTCATTGCAGCGAATGAATCGACTGATGAGGAATTTCCTAAATTGTCACCTAAAGCATTGATTGTGTTTTTGTATACATAGGCTTCTTTGGATTTTATTGCTAAAGCAGTGGTTTTATTACCTTCAGCAGTAATTGTGTTTTCAAAGACATTTTCCTTGCTGCCGCATAATTCCATAGCGTAAACAATATCGGAAACAGCATGAATATTATTTTTAATGTAGTCAACTTCCAGGGCTCCGCCATTCATACCTGAGTATATTGGATATGCAAAAGCTGGAGCTGCAACTTCAATATTATTGTTGCTGATAGTAGTATCTACGGATGCTTCAATTTCAATACCATTGGCGTAATAGGTATCTGATTCTATAGTGAAGTTGTTGGAATCCACAAAAGCACCATCGGATTCAATATATAATCCATAAATGTATTCATGGCCTAAAGCATAAACATTATTGTTAGTTACATTCACATTATCAGAATCAGTAATGTCGATAACGTAAACGGTGTCATAAAAACCAACATCATAAGTAGCTTCCAGTTCAATATTGTTAGAATCCAATTCTAAACCAGTACAGTTGTCAAATACCAGACCTTGGGTAACAAGAGTATTAACCCAATTCCCGCTTCCAGGAGGAATTTCTTCCCAGTAAACAGGAGCGGATGGAATGCTGATATCAAAACTATTGTTAATTACAACTGCTTCAGCGCAATCTTTTAAATTAACCGCATTGTTTACGGTTGAGCCGTCGGTATTGCCTGTGAAAACTATTTCGTTATCGGAAATTTCAATATCTGAATCTTCAGCCATAATTGCGTAAGAATCATCCAAAGCATTATCTTTAACA
>JAFZMD010000042.1 GCA_017553445.1 Methanobrevibacter sp.
ACACTTTTTCTCTAAACAATAACTTTCATTATCTATATATTTTAGAAAAACAAATGAAATATTATGAAAGTATTAGCTAATTTTGAAGATAATCTTAAAATTCCTACCAATTCAAGCATTGACAATTTATTGAATGGGGGCTTTGAGAAAGGAACAGTAACTCAGATTTTTGGCCCTCCCAGTTCTGGAAAAAGTAATGTGGCTTTATCTTTAGCAGTTAATGTAGCTAAAAATGGAAAAAAAGCTATTTATATGGATACTGAAGGTGGAATTTCAATAGATAGAATCAAACAAATTGCTGGCAGTGATTTTAATGAAGTTGCTAATAATATAATGGTTTTTGAACCGACTACTTTTCAGGAACAGGGCGAAAATATCGGAGCCATTGAATTATGGCTTAGAAAAAACCATGCGGATACAGACATATTCATACTGGATTCTGCGGTCGCCCTATATCGTGTCGACGATATGAAATCTTCAAAGCTCAATAAGGAATTAGGTAAACAGATGGGCACATTATCTAAAATAGCAAGAAGTTATGATATTGCAGTTATTGTAACAAATCAAATCTATAATGCTTTTGATGATGAAGGAAATAGTGATATTAGGGCTGTTGGAGGAATGGTTCTTCAATATTGGAGTAAAGTCATCATACAACTGGAACGTGGTGAAGAAACCAATCAAAGAATTGCTACTTTGAAACGCCACAGGAGTATTGGAGAAGGCCGGCAAGCCGTTTTCCGAATTACTTCCCGTGGGATTAGTTAGCATTAATTTTATAAATAACTAAAAATAAATTATTATTTTGTATTAGAGTGATTATTATGAAGGATATAAAAAACCCTAAGAAAAAATTTAAAAAGACAGAAAGGGTACCTCCAGAAGGATATGAATCTTCAAATGATTTTTTTGAAGATGTATTTATGGAAAAAGACATGATTTGGATGGGTCAAAATACCAACCATCTTCACGGTGATATCATAGCTGATGCAATGGCGAGCTGTGTTAAAGAAAAAGAATATTGTAAGTATCCTCCTCCAGAAGGATTTTCCGAACTCAGGCAGTTGGTTTTAGATGATTTGGGCTTCGATGATTGTGAAGTATTATTGACTGCCGGAGCTACAGAATCATTATATTTGTGTATGCAGGCATTAATCGAACCTGAAGACAATGTAATTTTATCTGATCCAGGTTATTTCATTATCGGAGACTTTGCAAACCGCTTTGCTAATGATATAAGGTATGTCCCGATTTATAATGAGGAATGCGGATATAAATTAACTCCTAAACTTTTAAGGGAAAATATGGATGAAAATACAAAAATGGTCATCTTAATCGATCCGTTAAATCCGTTAGGTTCATCCTACAGTGAAGAAGAGCTCAAAGAGTTTGCTGAAATTGCCATTGAAAATGATATTTACTTATTGCATGATGTAACCTATAAGGACTTTGCACGTGAACACTTCCTTGTTGAAAATTATGCTCCAGGCCAGACTTTGACTATTTACAGTTTTTCAAAAATATTTGGAATGGCCGGTTTAAGGATTGGCGGTGTAGTTTCATCAAAACCTATCATTGATGTAATTAAAAATGCACTGGTCAATGACTTGGGTGTTAATATTATTGCACAATATGGCGCTATAGCAGGGTTAAAATCCAAAGGTGAATGGGAAGATAAAATCAGAGAAATTTCATTTACTAATCAGAAATTAATTAAAGAAATGGTGGATGAAATTGATGGCGTCTTCTTACCGGTTTATCCGTCTGATGCAAATATGATGGCTGTAGATGTTTCAGGTGCAGGCATCAATCCTAAAGTGCTATCAAATTACTTGTTTAAACGAGGAATCTTTGCAAGAGAAGGGGAATATACCTCTGAACTGTTTGGAGATAAATATCTGCGTATTAGTTTTTCCATTCCAACAGAAGAAATTAAGGTATTCTGTGAAGAATTCCCAAAAGCTATTGAAGCATTAAGAAAAGAATAATTGAGGGTCAATGATATGCGAATTAGGTATCATCACCCTATTCCTAATTTTTATAAAATCGACAATCCAATCAATCCCTTAACTACTATTTCTGATGATTTATTGAATGATTTAAATGAACTGATTTCAAATCAGGGATTTGCCGGAGTTAGCTATTCTAAATTATGTGGTGATTTTAAGAAAGAATGGGGCATTGATTGGGACAATATTCTAATTTTGAAATATGTGATGTCTGAAGATATCTTAACCATGGAACCTTCACGTGAAAAGACGATTCTGGAAGATAAAGAATTCCAGGAAATGGGGCAAAAATCATTTGTAATTGCCGATTTTTTAAGAGAAAACAATTTTAAAGCAGATTTAATCCATCCTTTGGATGATAAGGTAAGCTTAAGGGCAATAGCTATGCAATCAAATGACTGCATCATAACCAGAAGCAATATGTGCATGTTTAAAGAAGCCCTAAACATGGGATTTTTCATGATTAAAACCTCTATTTCGAACTTGCCTTTTAAAAAGGAAAACGATATGCTGTGGGTTGAAGATTTTTGTTCAACCTGCGGGGTCTGTATTGACAGGTGTCCTGAAAATGCGTTTGATTCGAATGGCAACTTCCAAAGAAAGCTCTGCACTGCTCACAAAGAAGGTTGCAGCAAGTGTGTTTTGATGTGTCCTTTTTTCAAGAGAGGTTATGATAAAGTTAAAAAAAGATATGGTCGAAAACAAAAGAAGCTATGAAAATGTTGAAAAGAAGTCATTGAAGAAAGTGAAAATTTGCATTGGGGTTAAAAAAGTTATTGTGGACGAGAAAATTATTTACAATAGAATTGAAAAAAAAGTTATTGTAGAAAAATAAAAGAGGTCATGATATGGATAAAAAAATAGCATTGGTTTCATGCAGTGGATTAAGTCCTTTGGGTTTGGTTGTAAGGGCGGCCACTGTTGAATTAGCACTTGATAATGACAACATTGTTGCGGCATGTATCACTGAATATTCTGCCCAACCGAATAATTGTTCACCAATTTTGGATGATGCAAAAATAGTATCAATCACAGGATGCAGTGATGATTGTGTGTCAACAATTTTAAATGAAAAGAATATTGACATTATTAAAAATATTGATGCCGAAAGTGTTGTAAAAGTATATGATTTAAATCCAAATGATGCTATAAGATTGGATGATGATGGCGAAAAGGCAGTAAAAGTATTAAAAAGATTTATATTGAACGAACTGGAATCAATTTAGATTTCACTGCTTGATGGGCATTTGAAAAATTAATGGTGGGTTAATAATTAGAAATACTGAATATTTCTAATCTGATAAATAGTAGTATTCTCCCTTTTCCTTCTGTTCGCGATCCAAGTAACTATCCAGTTTATTTACTCTTGGACGTTTTGTTTCTTTATCACGTCTGAAAGTAATGTTGAGATTTCCTAAAAATTCATTCATTGATGTTCTCAAATCAGTTGGTTTTGATGCATGCCCTTCAAGACCGGGAGTGCCGTTGAATACCATTGCCCTATCTGAAATGTAGTCAATGAATACGATATCGTGGTCTACAATAAGGGATGCCGCATTTCTGCTTTCAACCATTTTACGGATAACTTTTGCAGCAACCAATCTTTGCTCCACATCTAAAAATGCGGTAGGTTCATCGAATAAATAGATTTCAGCGTCTTTTGATAATGTTGCAGCTATTGCCAATCTTTGAAGTTCACCGCCACTTAATTTTGAGACCTTCTTTTCCAGCATATCTTCAAGCGCAAACGGAGTCATTATTTCACTTTCAAAGATTTTACTGCCATAACTTGGTGCATTCATGTATAAAAAGTCACTCACGCTTCCTTCAAAGTCACTTACCAGGTACTGTGGTTTGTAGGCAATTGTAACTTCCTCATCAACTTCACCTGTAGTCGGTTTCTCAACGCCTGCCAACATTTTTGCAAAGGTGGTCTTACCTATACCGTTGGATCCGAATGCAGTTACTATTTCATCATAGAAAATGTCTCCTGCATCAGCGCTTAGTTTAAATCCGTCATAATCTTTGGAAATATCGGAATAACTTGCAATTGCATCCCCTTCATCTTCCGGAGTTGGAGGTCTTATGGTAAATTCGATAGGATTTCTTCTAATTCTCACGTTTTCTTCAGTTAAAAATCCATTGATATATGCATTAATACCTATTCTAACACCTTTTCTTCCGGATACTACACCGTATCCCCCCGGAGTACCATATAGTATATGGACATTATCGGATAATGCATCTAAAGTTGCCAAGTCGTGTTCAATTACCAAAACACTTTTTCCTTCTTCTGCAAGTGACCTGATTACTTTCACGGCATTAAGTCTTTGGGATACGTCCAACCAGGATGTCGGCTCGTCAAAGTAATAGAAATCTCCTTCACGCACTACTGTGGCAGCTATTGCAACTCTTTGAAGTTCTCCACCACTTAAGTTTTCCATTTCTCTGTCTAAAACGTTTTCAAGCTGCAATTCTTTGCAGACATATTCGAGCTTATCTCTTTCATCAACGTTTTCAAGCAAATCTTTTACTTTGCCCTTTACGACTTTCGGTAGCTGATCCACCATCTGTGGCTTTAAAATAGCCTTTATATCACCATTTGATAACTTTGAAAAATAAGTTTGAAGTGCTGAACCTTTATAATGTTCAATTACTTTCTCCCAGTTCTCAGGAGGGTTTTCATAGTCCCCAAAGTTTGGGATTAGATTTCCGGATAATATGTTCATTATTGTTGATTTACCAATACCGTTCGGTCCTAAAAGCCCAAGCACGGTTCCTTCTTCTAGGCTTGGAAGTCCAAATAATTCAAATTGATTCTGACCAAATCTATGGATTGGTTCTCCAACCGCCTCAGGTAAATTAATAATACTTATAGCATCAAATGGGCATCTGTTGGTACAAATACCGCAACCCTCACATAACTGCTCTGATATTAAAGGTTTTTTAGTATCTTCGTCAATAACTATGGTGTCTTCATCCATTCTGACACCCGGACAGTAATTAATACAAAGATAATCACATTTTTTTGGTTGACATCTGTCCTTGTCAAGTATTGAAATACGACTCATTATTATCTCCTTAATTAAAAAATAATTATTAATATTTAAATTATGTATTTAATAATTTTTAAACTTTAACAAAATTGATTTTTTCCTATTGTGTGAATAATATTTGCTCAGATTAATATTTTTAACTTATTTAAAAATTACCATTTTATTAAAATATTGATTTTAAGAGGTTAAATTTACTTTATTCAACCTATAAACTTTATATATTAGATATTACCAAATATTTATTCGAATTTGAATTTGTCGACATTATTCATTAATAATTTTGGTTGTGGTGGTTAAAATTAGAATAAGACCAATTAATAATTCTCAAAAGAACAAATATGATTCGTTATTAAAAATAGCTACTCATGCATTCACAAACGCATTAATTCCAATAATTGATTTGCCTGAAGATGAATATGAGGTTGTTTCATGCGAAATATTTTCACCAGGTAAGGACGTAAAATCAATGGATATTCTGTTAAGAGGTAAAAACGGTTATGTGAATGTTGAATTTCACAAGCAACCTCTGGCAAGATCACACTTGGATCGTGATTTTGAATATGTTGTGGACTGTTACATGTTCTATGGTGAAACGATAGAACAAAAAATCGTAGTTGTGGACAATAATCGAAAATCAATTGAAAAGATACATATAACTCCAAATTTTCCATATTATGGGAATTATTTCTATGTTCCTGATATTGATGGACATGAAGTATTAAATAATATTAAAAATAAATTGGAAACTAACCAAGAACCTAGTGAGTATGAGCAATATGTTTTTTCAATACTCCCATTAACTAATCATCAATATAGTGACGAAGAGCAGCTAATGAGAGAATTATGTTCTATTACTCCTAAATTAAATATTTCAGAAAAAAATAAGGAATCTATTAATCTGTGTCACTTGATTCTTGTTGAAATGTGTGTTCGTGATGAATTAATTAAAGAAGAATTGTATGGTGTGATTTCAATGACAACAACTTATATTGAAAAACGTGAAAATGGTTTGAAACATAGGGCTGAAGCTGCTGAAAGAAAAGTGGTTGATGTTACTGAGAGGGCGGAGTCTGCTGAAAATTTGTTAAAGGAAATTGCAAAGGATATTGATAATGGAGGTAAATTGAATCAGACAACAGTGAAAAAATTGCTTTCAGTTACAAACAAATTATAAAAAGGTTGAATTATTTCATAAATGTTATATATCAATTCAGCCCTAATAAATAATAATTAATCATCATATTAAGTGATTTTATGAAGCAAGTAATGGTTGTAAGGACAGATTTAAAAATGGGCAAAGGTAAAATTGCCGCTCAATGTTGTCATGGATCTATTGGGTCTTATAAACGTTCAAGTAAGGAAAAAATTAGAAAATGGGAAAATGAAGCCTATGCTAAAGTTATTTGTAAAGTTAAGACCTTAGATGAACTATTGGCCTTAAAAAAATTGGCCGATGAAAAATCATTGGCTACTTATTTGGTAGTTGATGCTGGAAGGACCCAAATACCTACATCAAGCGTTACCGTTTTGGCAATCGGTCCTGATGAAGATGAAATTATTGACGAAGTGACTGGGGATTTGAAACTTTTATAGTGAAAGTATTAATATTATTGTAGCTAATTTTAATTAAACGTGGGTGTGATTATTATCATAAAACAGGTTGTAAAAATTGGGGGAAGCCTATTCCCGGATTATGCAATTGATCTTGCTAAAAAGTTAAAAGATACCAATTCTTTAATTATTTTGGGTGGGGGTGAATTTGCTAATCTTATTCGTAAATATGACTCCGTTCATAATTTTTCTCCTGAAGTAACACATTTCACAGCCATAGATTGTATGGATATTATTTCTAAATTGGTTAATGATAAAGTTGATTCGGCCAAATTGGCATTTTCAATAGATGATGCAGTTAAAATTTCAGATGAAGGTTTCACACCAATTTTTGTAGTTTCTGATTTTTTAAAAGAAGAAGATCCTTTTGAATGCTCGTGGGATGTCACTTCAGATTCCATTGCGGCATATGTTGCACATATTTTAAATGCGAAACTTTTTATAGTAACAGATGTAAATGGTATATATACCCAAGACCCTAAAGAGCCGGGTTCAATATTCATAAGTAAAATCGATGCAACAATATTACTAACTTTTCAAGAGTCATCGATTGATGCAATGTTGCCTTCTCTTTTATTAAGGTTTGGGACTAATTGTTATGTTGTGAATGGAAAGTTTCCTGAAAGGGTTTTATCTCTTATAGATGATAATATAAACGATTATGACTTTGATTACACACAAATAACGGGTGATGGAAAATGAAAACTGTTGAATGTATTTCATGTAAACAAGAAATCCCATTAACTGGTCCATTTGTTGAATTCGAATGTCCAGAATGCGGAGCAAAAATTTCAAGATGTGAAAAATGTCGTACCTTCGGTCACGCTTACAAATGTGAATGCGGATTTGAAGGTCCTTAGATTGATGGAGGAATTAGAATGGCTGAAGTATTAGCAACAATGAAAATCATGCCTGAAAGTCCTGAAGTGGACTTAGATGCATTAAAAGTAGCTATTGAGGAAGGAATGCCTGAAGATGCTGAATTCCAAAATATTTCTGAAGAACCAATTGCATTTGGTTTAGTAGCTTTAATTTTAAACTTCACTATTGAAGATGGTGAAGGCGGAACTGAATCTACCGAAGAATTCATCTCCGGTTTAGATGATGTGGCCAGTATTGAAATTACCGGTATTGGAAGATTAATGTAAATCTTTCATTTCTTTTTTTTATTTTCATTTCAAAATTGTTGCACAAAACAACATTTATATAGTAGTTAATTTATATTATAAATTATGATGGACTACGAAGATATTATAAAATTTTCTCCTTTTGTTTTAAATCATTTAATCACGCTTAAAGAAACTCATGACTACTATTTGAAGAAATTCATCGATAATGAAACTGAAATATCTTATTCACAATATTATATGTTCATGCTGCTTTATTTTGAACCTGGCGTTAACCAGTCAGACATTGCAAAGGCATGTTTCATGAATCGTAGCGGTGTATCAAGAGCATTCGCTGATTTTGAAAAAAAGGGATTGATTGAGAGGAAAACCAATCCAAATAATAAAAGGGAATATATTACCACTTTAACTGAAAAAGGCCTCAAAACAGCAAAATTGTTGGAAGAAAAGGAAATTGAATGGGATGAAATGCTTTGCCGACAGTTGGATATATCCCGTGAAGAGTTATTGAAAGTCTTGTCCAAATTATCCATGAACTCTCTGAACTTCAATAGGGAAAATTTCTAGAAATGGCTAATTCAGTCATCATCATATAGATATTCTAATTCGGATTCGTCGATTAAGTCAGATCCGCATTCCTCACAAACCATATTTGACGGATCATTCAGACAGCCACAAACTGAACATGTAATCATGATATCACCTCTTGTATATATTTTGTGTATATCTATATATAAATCTTATTAACTCATGACATTTTTTATCGCTGGCTTCAACAAGCTTTAAAAAGTTCTTTATCTAACCGAATACTCATGTTTGAATTGGTAATTGCATGTTTTATAGGAATATTGGTAGGTACTGTGACGGGCATGGTGCCGGGAATTCATGTTAATACGGCAGGAGCAATACTTTTTGCTTCATCAACTTTCTTGTTAACTTTTTTAAGCCCAGAATTTCTATGTGTGGTGATGGTTGCAATGTCAATTGCCCATGCGTTAATAGAATTTGTTCCATCAATGCTTTTGGGAGTTCCCGAAGAAGGTACGGCCACATCAGTCCTGCCTGGCCATAGGATGGTTCTGCAGGGCCGTGCCAAGGAAGTAATAAGGATTGTATGCGTTGGTGGCTTTGGAGCTATTTTGGTTACCATATTGATGCTTCCGATATTTGCAATGCTCTTGCCGATTCTGCATGACATGTCCAAGCCTTTTACATGGATGATTCTGCTTTTCGCTTCAATCTATCTGACCTATTCTCTTACAGCCACTCACAGAGACTTCCTATGGTCTTTGCTCTTGTTTACTCTTTCGGGAATCTTGGGATGGACAATTTTTCAAACGCCAATCTCTTCCGGAGTTACATTGATGTGTATTTTTTCAGGACTGTTTGGTATCAGTACCATTTTATTTAGCTTAAACGATAATTCAACACTTCCCCATCAGAATTCATTTTATGATTTAAACATAGATTTCAATAAGTTTAAAAGTATCTTTGCAGGTGGAATAACCGGAGCCATTTTGGGATTTTTGCCGGGTTTCGGGCCTGCCCAGGGAACGGTTATAGCTCAGGCGGCAAGCGGCACCAGTGACAGTGATGATGATACTGTTAATTTTCTGCTTGCAACTTCTGGATTGAACATTTCCGATTGTCTGTTTTCATTGATGGCGATTTATATTATCGGTAATCCCAGAAGCGGAATTGCCGTTTACATGTCTTATCTGATTAGTGAAATGAGTTTAAATCATTTGGTTATCTATATTTTTGCTTCTCTTTTGGCTGTGTCCGTTTCACTGGTTTTAGCGTTAAAATTGGGCGATTCATTTTCCAGATTGATGGGTGGTGTCGACTATAAAAAACTCTCAATATCAGTTATTTTACTCCAAATTGCAATATTATTTACTTTCATTTTCTATTACCAAGCACCTGTCGGCTATATGGTGTTGGCGTTAATCACTTCAACTGCAATGGGAATGCTGCCTCATTATTTGGGTATAGGCAAGTCTCATTTAATGGGTGTTTTAATCATACCTGCAATTGTTATTTATATGCTAATGTTTGTTTAGAAAAATTAGTCAGATAATTAGAACATTATCTGCTATTTCTTCTGCTTTTTTTATTATTTCGGATGCATCGTCTTTTGGAAATGCATCAATAACACATAAATCGGCATGTTCAATTTTCAAATTTTCAAATGCTTCATTATGTATTTCATAACCCTCTTCTATTCCGTTTACTTCAAGAGTTTCTTTCAGGTTTTCAATAGCTTCGGGATAAATGTCATTGAATATTACCTTCTCAAAGCCATATTTTAACAGGTAGGTTCCTATCGCCCCACTGCCGCACATTGCATCCACTGCTATTCCCTTTTTAATTTTGTTATTTTCCAGATAGTTGTGCAGTTTAATTAGCTTTGATTCGGTTGTTGTGGCTACTTCAATGTGGTGTCTGCTTTGATTTTTGTTAATTATTATTTTCTCATTGATTAATGTTCTCATGACATTTGTCTGAATGTCACATCCTTGAAGAAGTTCAAAATGGTTAATAGGACTGTTTTTGTTAAGCTGTCCAACAGTTTCTTGAGGGCTTCCTTTAAGGACTCCTTTGACTTCAGGAACCTCATTAATCAATTTTGAAGCGGTTTCTTTTGTAAAATCTGGATGCAGTAAAATTAATGAGTTTTCATTTATGAATTGCGGGTTAAAACTGCTGTAGTAGAATTCGCTTAAAGGTACTGGACTGTTTCTTCGAAGCGTGGCCTTTTCAGGAACAATCTCCTCTTCAATCATAATCTTTAGGATATGGCTCATTACAATATCAAGAGGTCTTTTGCAGCATTCGCATCTTTTGTAATCTTTGGTCAATTCATCAAAATCAATCAAATCTTTTAATGGGCTGAATTTTTTGATTTGGACATCTTTGCAGTTTTCACATTCATGTAAATTTTCAATTTTTTGGCCTAAATTTTCAAATGTTGTATAGCAATCTTTCTCACAGCTGCATTTTCTAGTCATGTTTTAATATTGACTTTACTTCATAATTATAATTTCACTCGTAATAAAAACTTATTAATAAGTATTACTAATCTATTTTTACAAAAAAATTTTAAAAACGGTGATTTCAATGAATAACATAAAAGACAGCAATAGCTTAATACCAACTTATGAAGTATTTAAACAGAAATACACTCCTGAAGAAAAAGTGCTTTTGGCAGAACTCAGAGAAAATCTTGTGGATTTGGCAATATCAGCAGGCGAAAACTTTCAGTTAAATGAAAACAAATTGCTGAATGACATTAAAAGTTTTTTATTTTCCAGACTGTCCTTTGAATCAGGCAATGTCTCTAATGAATATGTGGAGTCCCTATCCCGCAAACTGCTTCAAAATATTATTGGTTATGGCCAAATCGATCCGCTGATACATGATGATGACTTGGAAGAGATAATGATAATCGGTACAAACAAGCCGGTTTTCGTATACCATAGGAAGTATGGGATGATGAGAACAAATATTGTCTTTAAGGATGAAGAAGAGCTAACGGACTTGATTGATGTGATGGCAAGACAAATTAACAGAAGAATAGACCAGGAGTCTCCAATTTTGGATGGAAGGCTGTTCGACGGCTCAAGAATCAATGCAACAATACCTCCGGTGTCTGCCGACGGGCCTTCCCTAACCATTCGAAAATTCAAAAAGGATCCATTAACAATCACGGATTTAATCAATTTCGGAACCATATCCATTGAACTTGCGGCATTTTTCTGGCTGTGCTTTGACGGTTTGGGTGTAAAATCGGCAAATGCAATCATATCTGGAGGAACAAGTTCCGGTAAAACCACAACCCTTAATGCATTGACTGCACTAATCAATCCAAAAGAGCGCATAATAACGATAGAGGATACATTGGAGCTTCAAATTCCCCACGAACATGTCATAAGGATGGAGACAAGACCTTCCAATAGTGAAAATAGGGGTGAACTGACGATGAATGACCTGGTTAAAAACTCTTTAAGGCAAAGGCCTGACCGCATTATTGTGGGAGAGGTTCGTGCTAATGAGGCGATAACCTTATTCACGGCTTTAAATACTGGCCATTCAGGTTTTGGAACCCTTCATTCAAATGATGCTAGAGAAACAATAACAAGACTGACCAATGAGCCAATGTCAGTTCCTAAAATAATGATTACGGCCATTGATTTTATTATTATGCAGAATAGGATTTACAGGCCGGATGGAGTATCATACAGGCGCATCAGTGAAGTTGCAGAAGTTGTAGGTATAGAAGAGGATACGGTTCAGCTGAATAAGATATTTGAATGGAATCCCGAAACGGATAAAATTGAAAATGTGAGTGTCGCTTCAAAGACATTGTCCGAAATTGCAAAATTGAGCGGCAATTCCTTAAATGATTTATATAAAGAGATTGGCAATCGTCAACTGGTTTTGGAGCATATGGTCAACCACGGCATTAATTCGGTTGAAGGTGTTCAGGTACTATTGGAATTATACTATAAAAATCCTCAAAAAGTGTTAAATCAGATTATTTTAAACAGGTAGTGGTTTGATGTTTGAAAAACTCTTTTTAAATGTTGGAAATGTCGTTTTTATTATTTATGAATTCATCATAAATTTTAAATTTCCATCATTTAAAGATTCAAGGGAAAATGAGCCAAAAGCTTTAGACATTACTCAGCTTAAAAAGGATGAGTCCACAATTTTTAATAATTTCAGAGACTTTGTTCTCAATAACATGTTTTCCAGGAAGGTTTTACTGTCCTTAACGTTATTTGATTTGCTTTTGTTGATTTTTATTGGATTGGAGATTTCTTTAATGTTTATTGTTCTGAGTGTGATGCTGTATATTTTCATGAAGTTTTATCCTCAAATAAAGCAAAAAAGAAGCTACAATGATTTAAATCAGGAGTTGCCTTATGCCTTGCGCCATATGGGCATTGAATTAAAGTCAGGAAAAGGCCTGCATGACACATTAATGACGGTTTCAAATGCTAATTACGGGTCATTTTCCATGGAATTGAACAGGGTTTTGGAGAGGGTCCGTTACGGTGAGTCAACGGAAAGTGCTCTTCTGGAAATGTCTAATCGCGTAGGTTCGGATGGCCTTTCAAGGGCTGTTCAACAGATTGTTGGGACATTGCGTGTGGGGGGCAATTTAGCTCATAGTTTGGAGGTCATTGCCGATGATATCTCCTTTGACATGCATGTCAAGCTTAAGGATTATTCCCAAAGGCTGAATTCATTCATATTAATCTACACTTTTCTAGCCATTTTGGCTCCGGTGATATTGCTTATAATGTTGATGGCCGCTTCTACAGTGATGGGGGATATAATTCCGTCAGATATAATAATGCTGATGTATGCTGTTCTCTTTCCAATGATTGTGGTGTTCATGGGATTATTTATTAAAAAATTAGAACCTGAAATTTAATAGATTTAAAATCTATTAAATTAGGTTTTTTTAGTGAAGTATATTTTCAATGCCTTCAGTTGCCAATAATCCGACAAATGACCCCTGTGGAGTCATTATGATATTTCCTTTGGAGTATTCACTTAAGGCAACATTTACCATTGCGGCTTTTTTATCAGGATTTGTTGCAGATTCTGCTGCTGCACGTACGATATCCAGCACAGCATCTCCTCTTGATTCTCCGCCGCTTGATTGTTCTTCACGGATAATGTCAATACCGCTTGCATTAACTGTTGTCCCGTTAATTTTAAGCGGAGATGCAGCATCCAATATCTTATCCAATCCTTTGCTGTTGATTGCTACAACGCCGTCTATTGGAATTTGGAGTTGATATTCAACAATTTCTTTTGCAAGCTGCATGCACTTTTCATTATCGCTGTACCAGAATGAATCGTGAAGCAGTAATTTTGGCCCAGCTCCCTGTGCCTGTGCTTCTGCAGGTTCAGATGCATTTGGGTGTGTCATACCTCCAGGGTACACTGCCTTATAATCCTTTATTTTTCCATTTTCTATTGTAACGATGAATGCCATATCTACAGCACCCAGTCCTGCTCTCGATTCACTTTCATCTACTGCACAAACTAAAATGTTTCCATTACCTGAAGATAGGTCTCCTCCGGTATTAGTAAAAAAAGCACCAAATAAAATTGTAATTATCCCTATCATTAAAACGATTAATATTGCAATAATGATTTTTTTCTTCCGATCCATTATAGATACCACACTTTTTTAGTTAATATTCTATCTCTATTTATTGCTATTTATTTATTTTTATAAATTGTGTGGTTTTTTGTATTATAATTAGTAATAAGTTAGAAAGAAATTAAAATTGGCATTGGCTCTAATGGCAGTTGCATCCAAAGAAAAAGGTCCAGATTTTTTTCAATATTCTTTTTACGGTATTTGTTTCTTTATTTGCTGCTTGACAGCATTTTTTTGTTTTTGACATTAAATCACTTTATGTATAAATAGGTGAAATTAAATATGATTGTCATATTTAATTTCTGAGAGTAGTTATATGTTCTATTAAATTAGAAAAGAGAGATAAACTAATTTAATAACAATCGGAGTGTAGTATTTGTTTTTACAAACAACACATTAGCAATATCAAATTAGATATTTAGGCATAACTAATTTTCATCACTATTTAATAATGTTGATTGTTATAGTATATAAATCTTTTTATTTTTTTTAGGATTACCTAAAAAATATCTTAAAAGTTTGGCATGCCTAAAGACTTATATAGAATTAAAAATAAATGTTCTATTATGTTTAGGTTAGCCTAATATTTAAATTTTTATGTCGGTTGAAACTTAAAACTAAAACGATTTTTTTTATGTGGGGAGATGTTATTAAGATTTAATTCTTAAAAGTTTTTATCTATTAATTTAGATAAAATGGGAGAAATGGTTAATGAAAGAATTAATAGTAGGATTAGCTGGAAACCCGAATGTGGGCAAAACCACTGTATTCAATCAGCTGACTGGTATGCACCAGCATGTGGGAAACTGGCCGGGAAAAACTGTTGAAAGGGCAGAAGGTCGTTTCAAACATGGGGACTATGAATATGATATGGTTGATTTGCCTGGAAACTATGCATTGAGTGCTCATTCCATGGAAGAAATCGTATCAAGAGATTTCATTGTGGATGATGACTCTGATGTAATCATAAATGTGGTTGATGCAGCTAATCTTGAACGTAATCTCTATTTAACAGTTCAAATGATGGAATTGGGAGCAAATCTTGTCATGGCACTTAACATGAATGATTTTGCAAAGAAAAAAGACCACATCATTGATATTGATTTGATGAGTGAACTTTTAGGATTTCCTGTAATCGAAGTTAATGCAAAAAACAAGGGTGGATTTGAAGAATTATTGACTACTGTAGAAAAGGCGGCAGCCAATCCAATAGATTCAAGTTTAAAATTGTCATACGGGGATGAATTAAAAGAACATTTGGGTGAACTTCAAGAGGTTATAGAACAGGATGAGGGCCTGTTGGATGTTCCATCTATCTGGACTGCAATAAAACTGTTAGAAAAAGATTCAATAGTAATCCAAAAGGTTCAACAGTCCCGCATGAGCTCTAAAATCATGAGGGAAGTTGACAAAGTGGCAAAGCACCTTGGTGATGTATACGACGAAGGTGCAGAAGAAGTTGTTGCAAATGCAAGATATGCATTTATCAGCGGGTTAATGAAAGAGTCAGTTCAAAGGCCTGCTGTAGAAAAGGAAACAGTCACTGATAAAATTGATAAGATTGTTACAAATAGGCTTTTGGCCCCATTCATTTTTATAGGAATAATGTTTTTAATGTTTCACTTGACATATACTATAGGAGCTCCTTTCCAGGACATGATTGATCAAGGATTTGGAATGCTGGCTGATTTTATGGCAGGTTATATTGCCAATGAATATCTGCGTTCATTCATCTGTGACGGTATTATTGGTGGTGTAGGTGGTGTTCTCACATTCCTGCCTATTATTATTCTGATGTTTTTATTTTTAAGCATTCTGGAGGATTGCGGATACCTTGCACGGGCAGCATTTACGCTGGATATTATTATGCATAAACTGGTGGGGCTTCACGGTAAAGCATTCATTCCTATGATTTTAGGATTTGGATGTGGTGTGCCTGCCATTATGGCAACCAGAACAATGGAAAATGAATCAGACCGTTTATTGGCGATGATGCTTGTTCCGTTCATGTCCTGTACTGCCAGGGCACCGATTTATGCGGTTTTTGTTGGAGCATTTTTCACGCAATATCAGGGCGTTATGGTAACATTGATGTATGTTATTGGTATTATTGTCGCATTATTGGTTGCAGCTATTCTTAAAAGAACTTTATTTAAAGGAATGTCTGCACCGTTTGTCATGGAGCTTCCAACATACAAAGTTCCTTCCCTAAAAGGAGTACTGCTTCACACATGGGAAAAAGTGAAAGGATTTTTAAGAAAGGCAGGTACTATCATTCTTGTCTGTTCTGTCGTCTTATGGATTTTAAGCAGCTTCCCGTTAGGTGTGGAATATGGGTCTGAGCATAGTGTCTTGGGTATGATTGGTAATGTGATAGCTCCAATTTTTGCTCCTTTAGGATTTGGAACCTGGCAGGCTGCTGTAGCTATTATTGCAGGTTTGGCTGCTAAGGAAGTGGTGGTTGCAACCTTCGGTACATTGGCAGGTATGGAAGGTGATGATGAAGATGGACTTACTTCATTGCTCCAGGATACGTTCACGCCATTGTCCGCATTCTCATTTATGGTATTTGCACTATTGTATATTCCGTGTTTTGCAGCAATCGGTGCAATAAAGCAGGAGACAAATAGTTATAAATGGCCGTTGGTGATGTGTACTATTACTTTAGTAACTGCATACATCGTATCTTTCTTAATTTTCCAAATTGGAGGTTTGGCAGGATTTGGGTAGATGAAAAGTTCAAATGATGATTGGAATTTCTAATCTCATTTTTAAATTTTTAGTTAAAACTAAATATTTATATAATACTTTTTATAAAGTTATGTATACCTAAAAATAAATTTTGCATACCTAAAAATTTATTTCTTTTAATTTCGAAAGGTGGTAAAATGAAAACCTTAAAAGACACAAAACCGGGAGAAACAGTAACTATCGTTAAGTATCACAAAACCGGGGATATTGATTTAAGAAGACACTTGTTAGGTATGGGTTTTGTTAAAGGAGCTGAAATAACTGTTAAAAAAGTAGCTACTTTTGGTGATCCTATTGAAATGAGTGTCAAAGGATATGATGTTTGTCTTCGCAAAGAAGAAGCTGAAAACATTGAAGTCGAATAGCTTCAATTTTTTCATTTATTTTTTTAACTATTTTTTTAAGGTGTGTCTATGAAATGTAGGATGTGCGGTTTTGAATTTGATGAAAATGAATTAGAAAACCGTGGATGTTCAAATTGCGGCAAACATGATAACTGTAAGCAGGTGCATTGTCCAAACTGTGGCTTCGGTAATCATCCGGAATTTGAAGAGGAATTTGAGTTTATAGTTAAGCTTAAAAATAAATTAAAAAGTAGAAAATCATCAAATTAATTTTTTTTCATTTTTATAATTTCATCAATGACTTCGTCTATATTAATTTTTGTTGTATCGACGTCAAATCCGTTTTCTTTCAGTTGATATAAAATTTCTGTTGTTATAGGGGCTTTCAGGTGAGCTTTTTTCAATAATTCTTTATTGGAAAATATTTCGTGCCTGTCTCCGCTTGCAAGAATTTCTCCTTCATATAAAACAAAGATCTTTTCGGCAAATCCGTTTACCATCTCTATATCGTGTGATGATATTACAATGCTCATTCCTTCTTTATTCAGATTATTTAAGATATCCAATACTTGGTCAACACCCTGAGGGTCCAGGCCTGCTGTCGGTTCGTCAAGTATCATGATTTCAGGTTTCATAGCTATTATTCCGGCAATAGCTACTCTTTTTTGCTGGCCTCCGCTTAAATGGTGCGGGGTTTTATCTTTGAATTTTTCCATTCCAACTAATTTCAAGGCTTCATCCACACGTTTTTCCACTTCTTCATAACCTAATCCTAAATTCATCGGGCCGAATGCAACATCTTCTTTCACTGTCGGTGCAAATAACTGGTCATTTGGATCTTGAAATACGATTCCGACTTTTTGTCTGACTTCCAAAAGGGTTTTTTTATCATATTCCATTTTTTTCCCATCTATTTCAAGGTATCCTGATGTCGGTTCTGTCAGTCCGTTGAAATGAGAAAACAATGTTGATTTTCCGGCACCGTTCGGTCCCATTATTGCAACTTTCTGCCCTTTTAAAATTTCCATGTTCACATTGTTCAATGCATGGGTTCCGTCGGGGTATGTGAAACTTAAGTTTATTGTTGATAGATGTGCTTCATTCATATTGATTCCAGCCTCATTAATTTATAGATAAGTTCTCTCCAAAGTATCCTAAATGATTTGAATATTTAATTAAAATGATTTCTAGTACAATAACTAATATTATTACTGTGGCAATATATATGTAGTCTCGTTTTTCAAGTGAGCTTTTCTCATTAAATAAATCTGACTTGTCTGAAAAGCCACGACTGATCATACTTTTATAAACTCTTTCGCCCTGTTCATATGATTTGACAAACATCATGGCAACTGTGTATCCAACTTGTCTTATTCTCCATTTGTAAGGTGTTAGCTTGGAGTGAATATGAAAGTTTCTTGATTTTTGTGATTTTCTGATTGCTGCAAGTTCATCAATAAAAACAAATAAAAATCTAACCATAATACTTAAAATCATCGCCAAATCTTTTGGCATTTTCAATCTTCTAAATGAAGCAACAATCTGCTGCATTGGGCTTGTAGAAGATAAGATTACAATTGACGTTAGTGAAACAATCATCCTAGCAATTAATAATGTTGCCCAATTCAATCCGGTATCGGTTACTGTAATCCATGAATATGACCATAAAACGTTTCCGGGATGAATAAATGGTTGAAAAATAATTATTGCTCCTCCAAAAGGTAGTAATAATGCTATTCTTTTAAATGAATCAATGTATGATAATTTGGCTATTTTAATCACGATTAACAAAAAGATTTCTAAAACAATAGGTATGAATATGTTATTTGAAAAAGCCGCAATAACTATAATGAATATTGCGGAAATTAATTTAATTCTTCCGTCCAAACTGTGAATTGGACTGTCCTGGGATGCAAGCTCATCTAAATTTAGAGCCTTAGTAATATCAGCCATATTATTTCTCTATAAATTTTTATTATTTATGTAATAATTTATATGTAAAAAATAGTATAAAAAGATGAAGTTAGAATTTAACTTCTTCTTTTTACAATTTCTGCAATTCCCCATCCGCATACAAGTGTCAGCAGCGCGCCTATAATAAGGACACCTACTTCACCAATAGACTCAAGGGGTTCAAATGTGTAATCAGGGAAAGGCGGAGCGATAACTTCTACTGCCTGCTCTTCACTAACATTTGCATCTTCTGCAGATTTTTCTAATCCATCAGGATCGCCTGATGCTATAAAAGGAGAAAGACAACTGATTACAATGCAAATTACTATTGCAACGATTATTAATGTTTTATCACGTTTATCCATTTTATTCTCCTCCTTCTATTTTATTTTTGTTCCAAATCAAAAGATCAGGTCTAAATTTATCTAAAGCCATTAAAACAATAACAGTTAATACTGCTTCAATTATTCCAATAAACATGTGGTATGTTACCATTGAAGCAACTCCTACTGTTAATGGGAATGTTCCGGCAATTGCCATTTCAATTGCACATGCTAATGCTGCAAGTACTGTTGCTAACCATGCACCAATACCTGCTGATGCGTAAATTCCGAGTGTTCCTTTTAATGCTTTGAATGTGTATAGTCCAGTACATCCTCCAATTATTGCCATGTTCAATACATTCGCACCGAGCACAGTAATTCCTCCGTCTCCAAAGACTAATGCTTGGATAATTAATACGACGGTAAATACAAGAATTGCTGCTTCAGGTGCACAGAATATTATTGCTACTAATGCTCCACCGACCATATGTCCACTTGTTCCAAATGGAATTGGCATATTCATGGACATTATAGCAAAAATACCTGCTGCAAGTACTGCAAGAAGGGGAATACGTTTTTCATCGAGATTTTCTCTTGCCCATTTGCTAGCAAAATACAATCCAACAATTAATATGATGTAGTAGATTGCACATTGCCAGAATGGTATAAATCCATCAGGTATATGCATTTATTTTTCCTCCATTTAATTAAAAGTAATACTTTTTTAATGTCTAAAAGTATTATTTATTTTTAGATTTATCAAGTTTTAAAGATTTAAATTCAATTTTTCCAACGAATTTTTCTAAATTTTCCTTGATATTAAGAAATTTTGCTTTTTTTTATATATAAAGATTATTAAAGTAATACTTTTTACCTCATTTTTTTAAAAAAAGTAATACTATAGTAATACATGGGACATAATTTTTTTAATTTTAGTAATACTAACTCGTGATGGATTTAAAAATTATTGTAATGTAAACAAAAATGGCTATTGCAAAATAAATTAAAACTTGAATGTCCAATATTCCGGTTTCAACACCCAAGATGGAATAAGTTAAAATTAGACTGTATAGTCCAATGTAAAAATAATCTTTTGTTTTTCTCATAATCTTGAATCCAATGCCTAAAATGAAACCTAAAATCCCCATTTCAACTGCAACTCCCACTTTCCCGAAATCGGCTACCATCTGTCCTATCAATGTTGGGGTGATTGTCACTTCAGTTCTCCATGCAATTAATTTGCCTATCATCATTCTAGGCCCAAGTTCACTTCCTGGTATTGAGCTTGCAAGCAGTTTGCCGTGGGTCACGCCGAAGTTTCCGCCTATGATGTCAAGCAGGTTTAAAACATGTAATGTGAAATCTGCTCTGCTTTTTAGTGTGTAGAATGGATCTGTTGCACTGCTTATCGTCAGCTCACTGATTGACCTGAAATATCCGATTCCTATGATTGTGCCTATGCCGATTAATGCTCCGAAGACAACTTCCCAGACAGCTATGATATTTCCATAGTATGCTATGATGATTAGGGACAGCAGTGCTGCAAGTAGCGGTGTCCTGTATCCTAAAGTCAATAAAAGCGCAACGTCAATGATGAGCAGCAATAGGAATCTGAACCGAACCTGTGAACGGGTAATCTTTTCGTCCTGAAAGTCTTTCAGATAAACGCTTGCTAAAATACAGGTTCCTGGAATTATCAAGAATACTGGCATGGTAAACATAGGTTTTAATAAATATCTGATTGACGGCTTTAAGATTGGAATCCCGCCAACGGATGCAATGCTTATAAAGAAAAATCCGATGCTTATCAATATCAAACAGAATCCGATTGAATAGATGTCCTCTCTTTTAAATACTAAAACATCTTCAATATTATTTAAAAAGAATCTTGGCAAAATCGCAGCACCAATGAAAAAGAATAAGAATGCGATGATTAGGGTTTCAAATAAACTCCATGAAATGGGAGTCAATGAAAGCATTAGGAATGCTGCAAATACAACTAAAACAATTAATGGATTAAAGATATGATTCTTTAAGATATAACTCTTTTTCACAACACTTAAAAAGTTTTCATCAGGATATAATCCCTTAAAAAAGCTATTGGTCCATTTATCTTCTAAAAAGGAGATGATGGAAAATATGCTGGTAAATAAAAAGGATTTATGAAACTCATCATTTATAATATTTAAAATTGATGTTAATTTGGAATAAATGAGGCTCATAAATCACACAACTTAAAATTTTTGGATATTTGTGACATCATAATTATTTTTGATATTGTTGATGTCATTATCGCTGCAGTTATAGATTCTAATCGTTATTTCATTTGTGATTCCATTAAAATTGCCCATAATATCATTAATTTGTGTTATTTCGTCGCTTGTTGCTCTAACAAT
Organism: Methanobrevibacter sp.; assembly: GCA_017553445.1. GTDB lineage: Archaea > Methanobacteriota > Methanobacteria > Methanobacteriales > Methanobacteriaceae > Methanocatella. The sequence goes on from JAFZMD010000042.1 coordinate 21,755, forward strand.
ATATATTTGATCAGTCAATCCGGAATTTGAACCTTTAAATGATATTCTTTCGTCATTTTGGAATAATGTGTTAATAATTTCCTGGGCTTTATTGCTTTCAAGTGAATCAAGAGAGATAGTTGTTGTGATTTCGTAATCGGTATCGTTGGAAATGCCTGAAACCAAATCGTTAATTGAAGTAATGTTTTTGGAATTTACTTTAATTTCGGTTAAATTGGAATATTTGTCTCCGTTTATTTCCAAAGTCATACTGTTGATGTAGATATCGGCATTAGGAACCTGATTATAAAGTCCTACAATATAATCCTTGCCGTTGCAGTTGACCAGAGCCTTCACATTGCTTCCCTTATCGTCATCCAGCCATTTGATGTTTCCGGATAACGTAACCTCTTTTCCGTCAGTGGCATTGTATCCATGCACGGTCGTGTTTACAATATAACCTTGCCTATAATAGCCCAAATATTTTTCAGCAATCTTATTCAATGTTGACGAGTCATAAGAAGTTTTTTCATTAACTGCCTCATCTTTTGAGGAAATATGAACAAATGCAAAGACAATTGCACATATTACCAATATTATTATTGCATAATCAACTATCGTAAATTTTTTCTTCATATATGATCATTCATTCTTCGTAAATTGCACCGACAGGACAGACATCAACGCATTCGCCACATGAATCACATTTGTCCGGGTCAATAATCACTTTATATGCTTTTTTTGTAATTGCCTCTTCCATGCAGACATCAATACAATCTTCGCATATTCCACATTCTTCCATATCTATAATCATCAATGTGCTACACCACGATTAAATTATCTGTTTATAAATATTTTAATATTTAATTTTCATATTATTTATAATAATATTTTTTACCAAATTTTCATCAAAATTGGCTATAAATTATAGTTAACACAAACATTTATATATTATAAAAACAAACATTTATACTGTATGCAGGGGTGCCCGAGCGGCCAAAGGGGGGGGACTTAAGATCCTCTGGCATAGGCCTTCGAGGGTTCGAATCCCTTCTCCTGCACTATCTTTTTATAAAATTTTTATTCATCATTCTCAATTATGCCTTAGTGGCTCAGGTGGTAGAGCGCCACCTTGGTAAGGTGGAAGTCGGGGGTTCGAATCCCCCCTAAGGCTTTTAAAATCTATTTTTTAATAATTTCTGTATTTTTTAAAGTGATTATTTTGTCAATTTTACCATTTAAAAAAAGTAGTATTATATTAATGGCTTTTTTTATCCCACTTTTTTGTCTTTGGAATAATTCTTCACTGTTGTTTTCTCTTAAATCACTGTAAACGTCACTTGTTGTTGTTATTTCATACTCTGGGGTGATGATTGTAATGGCTCCATGCCCGATTCCTGCAGTTGTTCCAATAGCAATATCGCAGCAGGTAATATTCATAACCGCCTTTGCCATGACTTTGCTTGTCTTTTTGTCTCCCTCTTCATTATAGACCTTAATTCCTTTAATGAGATAATCTGGTTCTGGAGGGTTTTCCACATTTAAAATGTCCTTCACAGCATCTATCGTCGGTATGAATAAGCTGCAGATGACAGATAATTCATTATAATCAAAGTTTCCGTATTCATCAAGGTTTTCAATGTATTTGCTTCCAAAATTTCCTTCGTAATTTTGGGCAAGGGCATGCAGTTCCAAACCGATTTTTCCGTGAGTAAAACACTCTGCAGTAGCTATTCTAATCATATTTATCTTTTAAAAGCTTTAATGCATTCATCGTCATGACTTTTGCAACTTCATCTAATACATATGGAGTTATGGGTTCATCATCTCTGATTAATTTATGTGTTGTTAGTATTAAATGGTTTTCAGTAATTCCTTGGGCTCTCAGCTCTTCAATGGCGGGATTGCTGTTATCATATTCTGATATGTCTTTTATTTCAATATCTTCATTAGTAGTATAACCGAATATTCCTGCAGTTCCAATGGTTTTAGCGCCTCTTTTATGTGCATGTTTTATGATTTCTGCCGCTGTTGATATTGTATTTCCTCCTGCAATGACTATGATTACAACATCACCATCAAGTAATTCAATATTTTCCTTAGTGATGTATTCTGTGTGGCTTTCAACTTTTCTAAACTCTTCGTCATGGGTGCATATTCTTTTTATGAAATCAGGTTTTGCCTCTCCAATTTCTGCTCCAAGAAGGGTGAATATCACATCTCCGCCGGAGATTTCCTGTCCGTCAAATGCAGAAATTACTTTTGGTCCTCCCCTATGGACTTGCATTAAATTAATGGCTATCCTTAAACCTAGTCTTCCACATCCGACAAGATCTATTTTTCCTTTAGGCACTAGTTTATCTTCTATTTTTTGTATTTCATCAACACTCATTTCTTTCACGCTCTATTGGGTTTTTATTAATTATTTCACAATCAACATTTAATTCATCAACAATATTTTTCAGATAATTCAGGCCTGGAATCTCACTCATGTGGTGACCTAAATCAATCAGCATTAAATCCAAATTCATTGCCAAAATTGCGGTTTCTTGAGTTAAATCTCCGGAAATTAACATATCCATATTATTATCTTTGGCCAGTTTTATGTATTCTGGGTTTTTTAAGCCAAATCCTGAAATGATAGCTATTTTTTTAATTATCTTATTTTCATCAGGTTTATTTACAATATCAAATGCATTGAAATTACGTAATATCTGCTTTTTTAAATCTTTATATGTTAAATTACATTCACATATCCTTCCGATGCCAGTATCTTTATCAAAATAATCCAAGATATTTAAATCTAGGCTGGCTGCAAGTGCTTCATTAGCACCACCATCAATAATGCCAAAATTTGAATGTATTGTAAAAGTTGGGGTCTTTGGAGTGAATAATGGGGGGTGGTGTGTAATAACCAGTGTGTCATTGGGATAATCATCGTCTTTTGGGTTCAAATCCATAAATATTTTTATGGAGGTTATTTCCTGTGTTAAATCATAATTTCCCATCAAACCGACTTTATCACCATCTAAAGCTAAGTCTTGAGGTATTTTATCATTTAAAAATTTTATAATTTCATTAAGCTTCATTCAAATCATTTTTGATTTAATTTTATCTAATTTATCTAATATAATTTCGTCAGGGCTAAATCGATTAATTGTGGATACTTTAATGGCTTTTTTATCTGTCAGCTCAATAAACTTGTCAATATCTTTTTCTTTAAATATCACTTCTTCAAAAAATCCCATTTCACAAGCACTGTAAAGAACACCCTCTTTTTTCGATATTTCATTTAGTGCGTTTGTTAAAATTCCTATTGTTAATGTCATTGTTCCTGAAGTTTTAGTATTGATGCCCTTTGTTTTTATAATTGCTTTGTTTGGTGATTTAACAGCATTTAATCTATCTCGGATATTATTCTTATTTTTTAATAATTCGTCATTGTCTTCAGCCACAGGGTCTTCTATTATGAAGGCTTTCACATCAAATTTTGATGACTGCTCAATGCTGATGCCGCCAAAACCGGTTGTATCAATAATGACCTCCCCACCATATATTAAATCTAAATCAGATGAGAATCTTACTTCATTTTTAAGTTCTCCACCAATGGATGTATATAATAACTCTTCCAAATGAGGATAAATGTCGATTAATGTAATGTTCGTGTATTTTTCGCTTAATTTCTTGACGATGCCCACACCAGTAAAATAAGTTCCTATGACAATGATTTTTTCATCTAAACTAATATTTAAGCTTTCAATATAGTCAAAGCATGCTTGGGACTTTTTATCAATGATGTCATTAAAGATATCAATTAACCTGACTTCAGATTTTATTGTCAATACTTCTTCAGTAATTCCTGTGTCAATATCCATTCAAATCACTTTTCAAATCCGATTTTTTCAAGTGCTTCACATGCTTCATCATACACGGCTTCTTCTATCGGCTTTTGATGTATTGCATGTGAAGGGGAAGTTCCGCAGGTTAATATTCTTCCCTTATTGTCAATGAATATTAAAAGTGAACCTGATCCTGGAATTCCGAGCCTTCCTCTTGCAATAATCAGATCAGCATCGCTTTGGTCAAGGGCCATATATGCTTTTGCAAGAGCAGGGATTCTGCTTGTGTCTGCAGTGTTGGTGTTGATGTGAAGTATTTCTGCAGAATGTAAGCCATATTCACTTAAAACCTGATTTAAAACTTTCACTTTAATGCCATTCTTGTTTGGAATATAAATTTTTTGAGCATTTTTGATGTAATCCTGAATTTCTTTGATTTCTTCAAAGGTATCTCCAAATCTGCAATTATTTTCAGATTCTTCAAATGCATTTTTAATCATTTTTTCAAATGCCATATTATCATATTTTAAAAAAAGAGATTAAATAGTTTGAGGTATTAAATCCAGTTTTTCAATAACATTAACTACCTTGTTGTAATTACCGTAATCTGGAGAACCTACTCCTTTAACTTCATGCGGGTAGTTATCTGCAATAACGGTAGCTAAATTATTTGCACCGGCTTTAAGTGAAAATTCCACATTTTCCGGACCGACTGTTGGGGTTGGCATTGTAATTGTAATTTCAGGATACATTATGCGTGTAATTGCCACCATCTTTAGCTGTTCTATTAGTGGAAATGCAGGATAATCTGCCATTGGCGTGTCCGGGTATGGGTTGAAACCCATTATTGGTATTTCTTCTAATGTTTTGAAGTTTGATAAATAACGTAAATGCTTGATTCTATCCTCTTTGCTCTCACCAAGTCCTAATAGCAGTCCTGATGACAATCCGATTCCTGCATCGCTCACTCTTTTACAGGTTAATATTCTTTGATCCAGGGAGTCTCCAGGCTTTCTTTGATAGAACACATCTTCATTTATTGTTTCTAAATTGCAGCAAATGGTATCAACACCCAAATTGGATAAATCTTGGATGGCTTTTTCAGTTAAATCTCCTCCAACATTAACAAGAATTTCTAAATTGGAGTTTTCTTTTACGATTTTACAGGCATTAACTGCCTGTTTTCCTTTATAACCATATCCTCCAGAACAGCTTACGCGGGGAATATGTGCTTCTTGGATAGATTTTACCGCACTTAATATTTCTTCATTTGATTTATAAAATGCATTGTAGTAACCTGTTGATGAAGTTTCTTCTGCAAATCCGCAATATTCACATCTAGGCTGAATTTGACATTTGTTTGTAAGATGTACTGTGGATGTTAATTTAATTACTTTTGATTGATTGTCCCTTATTTCACAAGCTACTTTGAATAGTTTTTCCAATTCTTCTTCATCATCAATATTTAACAGTTCTAAATATTCATCATCTCTTAATTCTTTTCCTTGTTTTGCTTTATCTAAAATTTCATCAATCATTAACATCCGACCTAATTAAAAATTGGTAACTTATTTTTTAATAGCTAAGTTGCCTCAACGATTAAAAAATAAGTTAAAAAATTGTTGGATAAACCAACAATTTAACTTATGTGTTTATTCGTCTTTACCTAAGTAATCTAATACAGTAGGAACAATTTCAGCTAATGAACCGAAGTTCATTGAGTCAGCAGTACCTAATAATGCAGCAGGGTTTAATGCATCGTCCATTTTGTCGATACCTTCATCTTGCATTAATGCAGTTACATTGGATAATGCTTCGTAAGCCATACTTTGTGCAAATCCTGCAGGTGCACCTAAAATTTGAGTTACGGTGTCTCTGTAAGCTAAGATACCTGCGTAGGTAATTGCGGTTACAGCAGAACACATGTCACATACAGGACCTACCATGTTAGCAGGTAATGTGAATGCGGATCCTCTTGCTTTTTGACCTAAGTCCATTAAAGTGTCGATTGATGCTTGGTCTGCGAAACCTTCAGCGATGTAAACTTGTCCTTTCATTTCAGGTACAGCACCTGGGTGGTAGGAAGCTACGTTCACGTTTTTACCTAAGTCTTCGAAGATTTTGTTTAATCCAGGAGTTGGGATGGTACATGCGTGGGTTACGATTGCACCGTCTTTGATATCATCAGCGAAGTTTTTGATGATGTCAGGTTGCATACCTCCTTCTGGTAACCAGGTCATTACCCAGTCAGCATCAGCTACTGCTTCGGAATCATCTGTAGTACATTTCATTCCTAAATCTTCTGGGTGAGTAAAGTGGATAGCACCTTTAGATGGTTTTGGCACAGTTTCAGCTAATTTACCTACTTTTTCTCTGATTGCAGGCATTACTTCTTCAGGGTTACCTGCTTTGTGAGCTGCAATTACTTCTGCATAGTCGAAGTCATCTACTACGGTAAAGTCTCCGTCAAATATTGGGTCGGATACGACTACTTCGTCAACGCCTGCTAATTCTAACAATTCTGCACCCATTTCGATGGTTGAGTGAGTCATTGAGATGTTTTCTTTACCGGTTGCTTCTGCAACTTCACAAGCTCTTGAGAAGTTGGTAATTCCACTTGCAGCATGAGTTCTGTAACATCCTGCACCTAAAATTGCTACTTTCATTTTTTTATCTCCTTTATCTTTTTTACCTTCTAATTTCTTTTTTAATTTAGAAAGAACCATTTTACAGTCTCCTTTCTATATTTTTCTCTTTCTTAATTTTTAATTTCGAAAGGTTGTTACTACAATGTTAAATAAAAGGTTTGCTTTTATTTTTCTGTTAGACATATTTGATAGGTAGTTAAAACATGTAGTAATATTTTTTATTAAACTTTTCATACTATATAAATCTTTACATATGGCTTTAAATTTGTATTACTTCTTTTTATGTCCTTTATTTATATAGTATTACCAGTATTACTTTTTTATAAATATAATAAAAAAAGTATTACTTTATTATTTTGATTAATTGCTTTATAATCAAATTTAGGCATACCAAAAAACGAAAGATTTTTATTTAATATTGCACTGAAATATAATTTGACTGACAATGTTAATAGGAGTTTATTTCAATGTATGAATTAATTAAAAAAGCAGTTAATGATGATGATGCTGCTATTGAAATATCAAAAATAGAAAATAAAGATGTTGTGGCTGTTGTCGATGCAATTTCTGAGTTGTCTCTTGAAGAAACAATGAAATTGGGGATGCAATTTAAAAGATTTCCCTTAGGATGTGATTTAACAGAGGTTGTTGCAGGAACCTGTGCTTCTGATTTGGAATTAATGGATTTAATAGGAAATTGCCGATTGGCTGACATGATTGGAGCACCAATCCATATTTGTGCATACGCATTTTCCGACATCGGTGAAAAATTTGGAATGAGCGGACTTGATGTGATGAAAAAGGTTCATGATGTGGTGGATGTTCCGCTGGATTTGGATCATTTCGGCGAAAATGGTGCAATGAGACTTCCTAAAAATATCAGCGGATGTGGTGGGGAATGTTATAATAAGGGTCCAGCATTCACTGAATGTCCTCGAGGAAGAATTCATGAAAGATTAATAGATAAAGAACTGGAGCAGAAAGACGATAAGGAAAGTTGGGTCGAATTGTCCTCTTCCGTTGCTGTAAATGTAACATCCGAACAGACTGGTGATGGCCATGCGGCTCCTTTAAGAGAAGCTATAGACATTGCTAATTTGGCTAAAAAATATGGTAAAGGTTTGGAATCCATCATGTTTGTTGGAGATGGATATGATGAGGTAATTACTGGATTTGAAAAATCTATTGAAATCGGTGCTGATGTTATTGTAGTTGAAGGAGGACCGTTTAACAGATGTGAAAATACAACCGAAGCATTTGCTAAAACTATTGCGGCCGCCAGAATATTGTCTCCAGGAAAAGTCGTTGCAACCAATGGTGCTTATGAGCATGAGGTTCGTGCAGGTTTGAGAAGTGGTTTAAATATGGTAATTACGGGTTTTCCTAAAAACCATCATGGATATATGTGCGGATATGAACCTGGAACTGCAAGACGGGGCAAATTCGGTCTTCCAAGAGTCATTCAAATCATTAATGAAGAGTTCCCGAATAGGGGATTGCCTGTTCAAAAGCATGATCTCTTAGCTTTAGCCACTGCTGTTAAGATTGCAGGTCCGGATTATATTTATCCGAGAAAAATAGGATCTTATGCAATTGGGGATGCACATTGGGCTACACTTGTCAGTTCCAATATGTATAAAAACATTGAATTAAAACATACGCTGGATGAAATTGTTGGCCTTGCAGATGGAAATACAATTGCCTTGCATGGGGGCAGGTTCATCTCTTGGGTAATAGCTAATGAACTGGATAAGCATGTTGATGAAATCATAATTTCAGATGTTGACAAATGGGTACTGGATAACACAGTTTCAAATCTGCAGGACGCTTTGGATGCTACAGTTATCGGTGAAATTGATGATAAAAAAGCTGCAGAAGATGCTGATTTTTCAATCGCATCATCAACAATGATTCCTGTTAAAGAAAATGTGCTTAAAAAAGTACCAAATGCTTTAACAATAGTATAATTTTTCCTTTTTATTTAAAAGGAATTTTTTACCTTTTTTTTATTTTCAAATATTTTTCGGTCATTTTTTTAGTTTAGTTTTTTTTTAAATCAATTTTCATTAATACAAAAAATATAAATTATAGTATTTTCTTAAAGTTTAAATTGTTTGAAAATTATACTATAATATTGATTGAAGGTAAGATTATGAATCATAAAAAACTTATTTTAGTTGGACTTATTTCAGGTCTAGTCACTGCATTAACCATTTTTTTGGGTGTTTCAGGTACTGTTTTAGGTTCAATTTTCTTTTCTGTTGTTTATAATATGCTTGCGGAATGGTTAGAGGATCCTGTTTCTAATGCATCATTCAATCCTGATTTTGAATGGGATATTGTATATGTGGTTCCGTTGGTGGTCATTGCCTTAATTCAATTATTGTTAATTTTGGCTTTGCTTGCAGAAAGAGGATTTTTACCATATGTTTTCGTTAATTTCTTCACGTCCCTTCAGCATCTAACGGATAACAATTTATATAGGCTTTTAGGAATAGCATTATTATTCATCAGTGCATACCCATTAGTTCTAAAGCCAGACTTTGTAAAAAGGGAGCATGCTTTTATTTTAATTTTCGTCGGATTGATATTTTTAGCTAGGGGTTTTGTGGATTTGGGAAATGTGATTACGGACATATATGATGATGTTTTTATTTATTTTGATTTACCTATAGCTATTGTTGCATTTATATTAATTTCATTTGTTATATTCCGTATTTTATCTTTATCAAATAAGTCAAATAATGAATTTAAAAAAAATCAAATCAAAAATGATGCTTATGTTCGTGTCAACCACGAAATAAATCAAAAAAATGGCGGTTATGTTCGTGTCAATCACGAAAAAATGAATGTTTCAAAGCAATATCCTAAAGGGGGAAATGTTCCAAGAACTAATAAAAAATCACATGATGTTAAATTTAGGGGCAATGTTAGACATAATCCCAATATGAATCAAAAAAGACCAAATAAAGGTTTCAATACATCTGCAAATGACATTCATTTTGAATCTAATGATTTATTGGACGAGTATAAAAAATAGATACTATGGCAAAGAAAAACAAAACGTTAAAGGATATTTTGGATTTAATATTGTATGAAAATCCGGCAACTCAGGATGAAATTGCAAAGCGTTTAGGCATTTCACGCAGATATGTTACTCAGTTAATTCAGCCATTGATTAAAGATGGAACGATTAAAAGGGCATACATGATTGATATGAAAAGCTATGAGAAAGTTGCAGAATCATTGGGTGAATATGTAAGTCCAAAAAATGATTCCGGTAATGTTTTGATTAATGATATGTTAAATAACATGGCAAAGCATGTTCATTCCCAGCTTGAAATGTCTTTTGATGCGATACTGGAATATGATGAGGATAAGGCAAATAGGGCTTTGGAAATGGATTATGCAACAAATAACATGGTTGAAAAAATCAGAACATCTGTTGAAACCATTGCCAGTATCAATTATCATTCTGAATTCTCCAAATCATTATTGTATAATGAGGTGGCATATGATTTGGAGCGTATCGGCGATTACTGCGGCCATATTGCAAAATTTGTAATCAACGATATTTATGAAGTTAACGAATCAATTCTTAAGAAATTAAAGAAAATGTATAAGACTGCTCAAAAAATGCTTCGTTTATCCATGCTTGCTTTTCTGGAAGGCCGTACAGAGTTAAAGGATGACATTATGGAATTGGAAGAATCAATCCATATTCTCCAAACCAAGGCGATTAACTTGATTGCAACCCAAATGGCTGAAAGTTCATTTGATGAAAAGGAGCGTTCTAATTATTTCATTTATCTATTTCGAGTAATCAAGGCATTTGAACGCATTGGTGACATTTCTGTTGAAATTAGGGATGTGGCCATTGAGTTTCATGAAAATATTCCGAGACCTACTACTCCGCGTACCTTCAGATTGAACTGATTTTTCAATATTTTCTAGCCATCATAATTCTTTATTTTAAGCATCTTTAAATTGATAGTAATCGATAAATTATTAATTTAATGGTACTTAATTTTATAGATTTGTGGTAGTTAACTGAATTATTAATCGATGATGTGGTGTTATCTATATGTTCTTTTGAAATTCATAGCTTTCATAAAAAAAGTAAGTGAAAAAGAATCTAGTTGTCGTAGATTCTTCCGGTTGCATGTCTGTCGGCCCAGCATTGGATACAAACCCCAATAGGCAGGCCTGCAGTATGTGTATGTGCTTTCAATATTTTTACATCCAATGCGGTTGTTTTCCCGCCAAGACCCATAGGTCCGATTCCGGATGCATTGATTTCAGCTAAAATCTCTTCTTCCAGTTTGGCTATCTCGGGGTCGGGATTTCTTTGGCCCACTTTTCCAAGCAATGCCTTTTTACCCAATTTCAAACATAAGTCTGAGGTTCCGCCAATGCCCACACCCACAACCGTTGGAGGACATGGTTTTCCTTTTGCTTTAAGGACGGATTCAACTACAAATTCCTTTATTCCTTCAATGCCTTCAGCAGGCAATGCCATTTTCATGGCATTATTGTTTTCTGAACCGAATCCTTTAGGTAATATTGTTATTTCAAGGTAATCTTCATCAATCAGTTCAATATCGATTGGAGGTATGCAGTCCCCAACATTGATGTTGGTATTTTTGCGTGATAGTGGGTCTACGATATTTGGCCTTATCGGAACTTCTTTTGTTGCTTTTTCGATTCCTTCCTCTATTCCCTGGCGTAAATTTTCGACTTCAACATTTCCAAGTTTAACAAAAATAACCGGCAGGCCAGTATCCTGACACATAGGAATGCCTTTTTGTTCTGCAAGCTCAATGTTTTTTAAAATAGCTTCAATATTCAATTTCGCCAAATCATGCTCTTCTATTTCCAGCGCATCTTCAAGTGATTTTTTCACATCATCACCAAGAACAATGACAGCTTCCTTGTAAAGCTCATAAACTTTATCTCTAATAATGTCTTTTGTAATCAAAATAAAACCCTATAAAATTTAATTAATATTATTTTTGACTTTAAAAAGATATAAATATTTTTAAATTTTAATTATGTCCATGGGACAGACTTCAGCACAGTCTCCGCATTTGCTGCATTTTTCATTGTTTATGGTTATGGCTCCGCCTAAAACTTCTATGGCGTTTTCACTACATGCGAGTAAGCATGGTGCGTCTGATGGTGGTTGGCAGTTCATACAAAATAAAATAGGAGTGTCAACATTTGGTGTTTGTTGACAACTTCCGCAGGTTGTACATTCAGTACAGTTTCCTGTATTATACATAATTCTTTATTATTCGTCCAATACAAGTCTTGCTCTGGCCTGACTTGTTATGACATGGACAAAGCCGCCTTTATTGCCGTCAGGTTCATATAATCCTGCCATTTTAGCAAGGTATTTTTCCTGATTTTTAGCCCTTATTTTTTCAGGATCAGCAACGCTAATGGCTCTTTTAGTACATGCTTTTATACATGCAGGCCCTTCTTCTCTATCGGCACAAAGGTCACATTTTTCAGCGACTTTTGCTTGGAAGGTCATTGCACCAAATGGACAAACCATCACACATAATCCGCATCCGATACATTTTTCAGCATCGACGCTATCGTCGGTAATCGCATCTGTTGGACAGATTTTTATACATGGCGCACTTTCACAGTGTTGACATACGATTGCATAAAAGGAAGAATCATGTTCTATAATTTTTATTCTGCTAGACTTATGGATGGATTCACACATGTTTGAACAGTTAAGACATCCGTCACATAAATTGTTGTTTACAACAATACTTTCCATTGTCTTCCTCCTATAATCCTAATTCTTTACACTCTGCATCAACATATTTTTGGATTTTTTCAATGTGCTCTTCATCTAAGTGTTTGAATCTTTTTTGTGGTGCTAAGTATTCTTTCACAGGTTTTCTTTCTTCAGGCCTGTAAGTAATTTCAAAGTTACCATCAACGATTTCATATAAAATCCAAGATCCAGTTTCAACAGCTAATCTGCCCATTTCTATAGTTTTTTCAGAAGGATATCCCCAACCGGTAGTACATGGTTGTTGTAAATGGATATAAGCTGGGCCTTTAGTTTCAGCAGCTTTTTTAACTTTGTTAACGTAATCCTCTGGGAACGCAATAGATGCTGTAGCCACATATGGTATTCCGTGAGCGGCCATAATCATAGGCATATTCTTTTTAGGTTTATCTTCACCAAAACTAGCTACACCTTTTGGGGATGTAGTGGTTGATGCACCATATGGAGTTGCTCCACTTCTTTGAATACCTGTGTTCATGTATGCTTCATTATCATAACAGATATAGAGCATATTGTGGCCCCTTTCCATAGCTCCGGATAAGGATTGCAAACCGATATCTACAGTTCCTCCGTCACCACCGAAAGCAACTACATTTACATCATCTTTTCCTTGAATTCTTAATGCACTTTCAACACCGGATGCAACGGCTCCAGAGTTTTCAAATGCAACGTGTATAAATGGAACTTCCCATGCAGATTCAGGGTATGGTGTAGTCATAACTTCAAGACAACCGGTAGCAGAAATAGCTACAGTATTTTCGCCTAAAGCATTAAGAGCTAATTTTACAGCAATGGATGCTCCACAACCAGCACATCCTCTGTGTCCTGGTGCCAATAAATCTTTATCAGGTATATCTACCATATCTATTCCTCCCTAAGTCCAATCCAAGTGACATCTTTTTCTGGCACTTTGGTTTTTTCATATGCTTCAAATATGAATTCTGGAGTAATGTCTCTTCCGCCTAAACCGGCGATGAATCCATATATTTCTTTATCAATTTTAACTTTCATATCAGCGTAAAGTGCTCCTCCAATTCCAAATGAGAAGTTTTTATCGATAACAGCTATTTTTTCACAATTTTTAACTGCTTCTTTTATTGCTTCAACAGGGAATGGTCTGTAAGCTCTGATTTTAAGTAAACCTACTTTTTCGCCTTTTTCTCTTAATTCATCAATAATTCCTCTGATGGTACTGCAAAGTGAACCCATTGCAACAAAGATTATGTCTGCATCTTCGGTTTTATACTCTTCAACAAGTCCGTATTGTCTTCCGAAGATTTCTGCAAATTCATCACAGGTTTTTTGAATAACTTCAATTGAATTATTCATTGCAACGTCCATTGCATATCTTGCTTCAGTATAATATGTAGGGTCAGCAAAGTTACCAATGGACATTGGTTCTTTTGGATCAAGGTATGCATGTTCTGGAACGTATGGAGGCAAGAATTTATCTACACTTTCCTGGTCTGGAATTTCTACAGGTTCAACTGTGTGTGTTAGGATAAATCCATCTAAACATACCATTGATGGAAGCAATACATCAGGATTTTCTGAAATTTTATATGCCATTAAGGTGGTGTCCAATGCTTCCTGAGCATTTTCAACATATATTTGCAACCAGCCGGCGTCCCTTTGAGCAATGGAGTCTTGCTGGTCATTCCAAATATTTAATGGAGCGGAAATTGCTCTGTTTGCATCAGCTAGAACGAATGGTGTTCTCATACCTGCTGCTGCATATAATATTTCGTGCATTAACATTAATCCTTGTGAAGATGTTGCTGTAAATACTCTTACTCCAGCACCACTTGCTCCAACAGCAGCACTTATAGCACTGTGTTCGGATTCTACTTTTACATATTTAGCGTCAATTTTTTCATCAGCAACATATTGTGCTAAATATTCTGAGATTGTAGTCTGTGGAGTAATTGGATAAACAGGAATAACTTGTGGTTTGGCTAATCTTACAGCCTCTGCAACTGCTTTGTTTGAGGTCATTACTTCTTTTACCATTTAATCACTCTCTTTATTCTTTTATCATTTCGATTGCATCTGAAGGACATTCGTTGGCACAGATTCCACATCCTTTACAGTAATCGTAATCAATATCATGTTGTTTGTTTACACTAGCATCTGGACAAAAGAGAATACAATTATCGCAATCAATACATTTTTCTTTATCTAAAACTGGTTTGAAAGTTCTCCAACTTCCAGTTTTGTTGTTTCTGGTATTACCTGGGTTTTTAATTACACATCCTATACTTACCATATTAATCACCCTTATCCCATTTCATAAGCTTTTCTAGTAGCTTCTACATTCAATTCTCCAACTTTTCCTGGGAATGTTTCTGCAATCACTTCAAGAAGTGATTCAATACTTACTGCTTGGGTTTTCTTAGCAAAAAATCCTAAAATAATAGTATTTACGATGTTGCGGCCTAACATGTCTAATGCAATTCCTGTTGCATCAATACTGTAGACTTCGTGTTCTCCACTACCTTCAAAGGTTTCAGTATTGATAGTTACTTCAGTATTGTCTTTAATTCCTGCAAATACATCTACTACATTTAATAATCCATCATCTAAAACTAACACATAGTCCGGATTATAGACTTGGTATCTTAAATCGATTGGCTTATCATCAATTCTTGTGAAAGCCATAACTGGAGCCCCTCTACGTTCTACTCCAAAAAATGGAAAAGCTTGTGAATATTTGCCGTCTTTAAATGCTGCTTTAGCCAAAATTTCAGCAGCGGTTACGGCACCTTGTCCACCTCTTCCATGGAAACGAATTTCAATCATTAATTTTTCCTCCATATATTTATCATGTATAATCATTATAAATTACAAAATATATAAATCTTATGTTATATTTTTATTTTACAATATTTTTGTTTAAATTTTAATTAATATCGCTTTTATTTATTGTAATTTTCATAAAATTTATACTTTTATCCAATAAGGGGATATTAGGGGGATATTTCATCATCGGTTTGTTTTAAGAAATTTTAACTTTTTCAAAGATTTAATATAATATGATATTAATAATATATCTTTGAGGAGTTATTATGAAAGTTTTGATAATTACTGGAAATTTGGCGTATCCATTAATCAAAAGTGTCGTTGCAGATTCATCCCAAGAGGTTATTGTTCATATTGCAGACACGCAGGTTGCAGCTTTTTTAACTCCTAAAATGATAATAAAAGAAGTCAAAACTTATTTTAAAGATCAATTGGATGAAATTGATTTGATTTTGGTTCCGGGTCTGATAAAAAAAGGAACCCGCGAAATAACAAAAGAACTTGGAATTCCAACATTTAAGGGCTCTACTGATGGGGCGGATTTGGCAATGGTTTTGAACTTGCTGGATAACATTGAACTGTCAGAAGATAAGCCTGCAGACAAATTAATCGAAGAGGAAAAAAGAAAAGAGGCATTCAAAATAATCGATGACTTTGAAAATGATGCTGAAAATATAGAAAAGCTTCTCAAAAAGCCGAATAATATTATGATTGGTAAATTGCCTGTAGGTGAAGATTTCCCTATGAGGGTTTTAGCCGAAATTGCCAATGCGCCGTTTTTATCAAAAGAGGCATTGATTAACAAATGCCAATACTTTGTTGACTGTGGAGCGGACATGATAGATATTGGTATGGCTGCAGGTGAAGATTTCTCAGATAAGATTCCCGACTTGATTAATACATTAAGGCCAATTGTCGGAGACAGGCCTTTAAGCATAGACACATTAAATGCGGATGAAATTTTGGTTGCTGCTGAAAACGGCATTGATTTTGTTTTAAGTGTGGATTTGGGTAACCAATCAAAGGTGGCTCCAGTATTGAAGGAAAAGGGAATTCCTGCTGTACTTCTTCCGACTAATTTCAGTGAAGGGGTCACGCCAAAGACTCCCGAAGAGCGTGTCGAATTCATGAACCGATTGATTGAGGATACTGATGGCTTGAAATATGTTGCCGATTTGATTTTAGATCCGGTTAACAGTGCAAGTATCGTGGAGTCAATCATAGCATGCAGAAATTTCCACAAGGTTAACAAGGCACCGATGTTTTTCGGCGTAGGGAATGTAACTGAATTGATGGATGCCGATTCTGGGGGAGTAAACGTGTTGCTTGCCGGAATAGGAATGGAACTTGGCGTAAGTATACTGTTCACTCCTGAAGAAAGTGGAAAAACAAGAGGCAGTGTTTATGAGCTTTCCACCGCATCAAAAATGATGTTTCTTGCAAAGCACAGAAAATCCATACCTAAAGATCTTGGAATCAATCTTGTTGCATTTAAGGATAAGCATAAAAGAAATGATATTATTGAAAATGAACTGGATGGTATTCCTCAGGCAAAGCTTTCAAAACCTTTAAAGTTTGTCCGTGATAAGGCAGGCAGTTTTAGAATTAATGTAGATTATGGAACTACAGTAAGTGAAAGTAGAATTATTGCCACTCATTTTAAGAAAAATAAAGCCGATTTGGTAATTGTCGGAAAAACTGCAAAGGAAATCTATGAAGAAATAATAAAAAAAGAACTTGTTACCCGTATGGAACATGCGGCTTATCTTGGAAGTGAACTCCAAAAAGCTGAAATCGCAATGATAACGGGTAAAGAGTATGTTCAGGATTTTGAATTGTTCAAAAACCCTGATCAATTTAAAAATTAATTTTTTTTAATCATCAACAATATTATAGTCGTGAGACGGTTCTGAGCTTCCACCGCTGTCGGATGAGCCTCCACCCGTATCGGATGAGCCTCCGCCTGTATCGGATGATCCGCCGCTGTCGGATGAACCTCCTCCATCGCTATATGAAGAACTTCCGCCGCCAGATGAAGAACTGCTTGAAGATGAACTTGAAGTACTACTTGAACTGTGACTGGATGAACTTGTATCTGAACTATTTCCAGTTAAAAATGAAAGCAAGCCATCATTTGTCTTATTTGTGTTATTTACATCAGTTATATTATTTGTTGTATTGTTATTTAAACTGCTTGTGTAAACAACAGCCCCCATGGTTAATATAATTATTGCAACTATTACAGCCAAAATAACCATATTATCAAACTTCATTTTAACCCTCCAATATTTATTAGATTAGTAATATATTTTATGCATTGCCATATATAATCTTTTTCATAAAATTTAAATGATATATTATAATATATATTAATTAATTAAGTAAAATAAATTGGTGTTTAAATTTGCAAAGTGAAGGATTAAGTATTAAAGATATTGATAAAGCTCTTTTGGAAGAACATTATGTTTCCAATAAGGAAATATCAACTACCTTGTTTTTATCTTTTTTATTGGCTAAACCCATGTTAATTGAAGGTCCGCCTGGTGTTGGTAAAACGGAACTTGCAAAAGTTGTAGCAAAAACTTTTGATAGGGATTTCTTTAGAATTCAATGTTATGAGGGTATTACCTTTGAGCAAATTGTTGGGGAATGGAATTATCAGAAACAATTATTGCATTTGGAAGCCGCAAAAAATACGCAAGCTAAGGAAGATACCATTTTTGAAGAGGAATACTTTATTAGAAGATCACTTTTGAATGCTTTTTTAAATGATAGGGATTCAGTTTTGCTCATCGATGAAATTGACAAGGCCGATGAGGAAGTTGAAAGTTTTCTTCTCCAGGCATTGGGTGAACAGGAAATAACTATCAACGATTTGGGTACATTCCAACTGCAAAATGATTTGATTGTTATTTTAACTTCCAACTCACAGAGATCACTTTTGGATGAAACTAAAGACAGGTGTCTGTTCTTATATATTCCTTATCCTACGGTTGAAAGAGAAATGGAGATTGTCAAATCCAAGCTTCCTGAAGCTGACGATGAAGTGGTTTCAAAAGTTGTCAAGATTGTTCATGAAATTAGAAATCTTAACCTGCTTAAAAAACCTTCAGTCAGGGGAACCGTCGATTGGGTTAAATCAGTGTCCAGTTTAAAAACCAGGAATACTTCTGAGGCTATGAAAGAAAGTATTGGTGTGGCCATTAAAACTGAAAGCGATAAAAAACGTGTCATTAAAGATGTCCTGGACAGGAAATATTAACATGGTTGATAAAATAGTTAACTTATCCAATCAATTGCGGGAAGCGGGCCTGCCGGTCAGTATCAGAAGCACATTTTCAGCCAGTGAAGTTTATCTTGAACTTGGTGAAATGGACAGGGATTTGCTTCGAACCGCCTTAAGGGCAATTTATGTTAAGGACAAATACGACATTCCCAAATTCAACAAGATTTTTGAAGAAATTTTCAAAAGGGAAAAAGAGAAATCCGAAGCGGAAGAAATGCTGGAAAAGGGCAAGGCATACAGGGGAACCGGTCCAAAATCAAACAAATACATTATTAAAAAACAGAATAATGCATATAGAAAAGTTCAAAAGGAAAAAATCAACAATGAAAAGCTGAAAATGCTCTCCGGTCAGCCGTTACTTGAAGAAGTTAAACAGCTTGAGCGTGATGGGGAACTGATGAACAAGGACTTAACCAAACTTAACAGGTTCGACCCAAGGATGCTTGAAATCTGCCAGAGATTAGGCAGAAGAATAGCCAATAAGCGTTCAAGACGTAAAATACAATCCTCTTCTCATAAAATTGACATGAGAAGAACCATCAGGGCAAATTTAAAGTATGGCGGAGTACCGATTGAACTTGTTAAGGCCAAGCCAAGGCCACATAAGAATGAACATCTGTTCCTGAATGATATTAGTGGGTCATGCGAATGGATAAGCAGCTGGTTTTTCATGCTGATGTTTTCAGCACAAACTGCATTTAAACATTCAAGAACATTCGAATTTGACAATAAAGTTATAGAAACAACGGATGCCCTAAAAGAGGAATATTTGATAGATTCGTTTGTTAAAGTCAAGGATTTGAGAGTAAAAAATATGATGGTTCACGGAACGTCCGACATGTACTCTGCATTCAAGGCATTTCAGGAAAAGGCAAATTTAAATAATAAATCATATGTAATAATATTATCCGATTGTAGAGATTGGGCAGGTCCGAAACAAAATGGAATACCTGCAAGCGTTCATCTTGTGGAAGAGATGGTTCGTGACTCTAAAAAAGTAGTAATTCTAAATCCAGAAGATAGGAATAAATGGGATATAGTTGACAGTTGTGTTTCACTTTATGAGGATGCTGGAGCACACGTATTTGAAGTTAATACTCTTAATCAATTAGCTCAATTTGTGGAGCAGATGTAGGTGAGAATATGGATTGTACCAAATGCGGTAATCCAAATGTTATTATTAAAAAAGAACAATCCGGCCAATACTTATGCAAGGATTGTTTTATCGAATCAATTGAAAAGAAAGTTATTAAAACCGTTAGAAAAGAAAAGCTACTCGATAAGGGAGATAAGGTTTTGGTTGCACTTTCCGGTGGAAAAGACAGTGTAACTACGCTTGAAATACTAAATTCTTTTCGTGAACTCAACATTATTGATATCTGTGCGGTAACGGTAGATGAAGGAATAGACAATTATCGTCAGGACGGTGTTGACATAGCTATTCGTCATGCTGAGCGCTTGGGAATAGAGCACAGGGTAGTTTCACTGAAAGACACTTATGGCATTACATTGGATGAGATAATGCAAAAGCCCAATCATAGGGGATCATGTTCATACTGTGGTGTTTTTAGAAGAACAATAATTAACAAGGCAGCTCGTGAAATGGGGGCAACAAAAATCGCCACAGGTCATAACCTGGATGATGAAGTTCAGGCAATAATGATGAATTATCTGGAAGGAAATACGGATAATCTAACTAAATTAGGTGCCAAAACGGAATCTGAAGCAGAAGAATTCACCGTTAAAATCAAACCGCTTCGTGAAATTCCCGAACATGAAATCGGTTTGTATGTTGTTGCAAAGGAATTGGAAGTTCACTTTGCAGGATGTCCTTATGCACAGCAGTCATTCAGGGGTGAAGTCTCAGACGTAATAAATAAGTTAAACGAAGCACATCCAACAATAAAGTACTCAACATTGCGGGGATACGATAAAATCAAAAATGCGCTAAAAGATGATTTTAAAAAGGACTATTCTCATGGAAGATGTGTAAAATGTGGTGAACCTGCAGCCAATAAATTATGCAAAGCATGTTCATTTATAGAAGAATTAAAAGGTGATTAAATGGTTTTTACTTTAAAATATAATAACGTTTCAGAATCAAGAGAAATTCCACAGGAATATTATACAATCAAAGATTTAATTATGGATTTGGGTCTATCAACCCAAACAGTTGTATCAAAACAGAACGACGAGTTGGTTATAGAGGATACCGTAATCAATGACGGTGATGAAATCAAATTAATCCAAATAATATATGGAGGCTAACTTTGAAGATTAGTTATGAATGTGGGGCATGCTTTTTAAGACAGGCCCGTGAAGCTATGGACTTGGCAACAGATGATGATGATTTGAAAATTGAAATAAATAATGAAATCTTTAAGTTTTTAGCCACTACATTTAAGAAAGGAACTAATTCCAACAAAACAGGTTCCCATATTCATAATCTCATAAAAACTAAAACAAACTGTCCCGATCCCTACATTAATGAGAAAAAGTTGGGAAATGAAATTGCATTGAAGTATCTTCCTTTGGCACAGGATATCCTAAAGGAAAACGATACTTTGGAAAATCGTGTTAAAATAGCTATTGTCGGCAATATTTTGGACTTCGGTGCATTTGAGTTAAGTGATGACATTGAAAAGTTTATTAAAGATGCTTTAGGAAAAGATTTGGCCGTTAAGGATATTGAATCCTTTGAAAATTCACTTAACAAGCATGATAAGCTATTGTATCTGGTTGACAATACTGGCGAAATAGTATTTGATAAGTTGTTATTGGCTAAAATTAAGGAATATGATGTTGACATTACAATTGCCGTTAAATCCGAGCCGATTTTGAATGATGCCTGTATGGAAGATGCGATTAACACAGGCCTTGATGAATTTGGCGAAATCGTGGAGATTGGTGCCGGAACTGTTGGTTATGTCGACAGTGAAATTTCAGATGAATTTAGGAAAATCTTCAATCAGCATGAGTTCATTATATCCAAGGGAATGGGCAATTACGAGGGATTAACTGAAATTGATTTATCAGATAAGGATGTTTACTTTTTATTGTGTGCTAAATGCACTACTATAGCAAAGGATATAGGTGTCAACCTCCAGGATATGTTGCTTTTTAAGAAATAGTGATAATATGAACATTGCTTTTATAGGATTTGGAAAAGTCGCCTATACTCTCTCCAGACTAATCCAGTCACAGGATATTGATTTTATAACATCAGCGGAAAACAGGTCTGAAGGCACTATGGATTTAATAAATAAGGCAGACATTGAAGTTTTCGATTCTTTCAGCGATGCTTTGAAAAATGCAGATATTGTAATTTCTGCAGTAACTCCGTCACAAGCTGTTGGTGTTGCTAGAAATTATGGAAAATACTGCAATGGAATCTATTTGGATTTGAATAATATTTCTCCGGATACTACAGGCAAAATCAATGATTTGGTTGGCAATCTTGTCGACGGGGCCATCATCGGTAAAATAGATTCTAATAATCCAACATTATATTTGTCTGGTGAAAATGCAGATGAATTGCTGTTTTTAAATGATTTTTTAAATGTAAAAGTCATTTCCGATAAAATAGGAGATGCCTCAAGACTGAAACTGCTTAGAAGCACATACACCAAATCATTATCTGTTTTACTTATAGAAACATATGATTTGGCAAGAAAACTTGATTTGGGAGATGAATTTTTCGATACATTATCATTAACTGAAGGTGATGATTTCAGAAAAAAATCCCTTTCAAGAATAAGCAATACCTTGAAATCTTCAAAAAGAAAAGCTGAAGAGCTTGAAGAGATTTTGAATTATTTCGATGATGACGGGCTGGATATGGTTAAGGTAGCTTTGGATAAACTTAGGCAATTTTAACGTTGATTTTAAACCCTTTTTTGTCTTTTTTGCTTTTTGCAGTAACCGGGATGAAATGGGAATCCATGATATATCTTAAATAGGTCACTTCCTTGGCGGGCAATCTCAAATTTGTTTTAATCTTTTTGCCTTCGCTTTTAAGCTGAACAGATATTTTATTGTTTTTGTCAACATATAAATCCGCATTCAGGCCTTCCTTCATTATCTTTGTTTCAAAACGCGTGAGATTCAAGCCGGCATTAATCTCTAATGGAACGTCATTAACTTCAATGTTTCCCTGTCTGAAGTTATTGTTGGCTTCTTTTGCACTCATTCCCTCATGGGTTTTGGATGCAACATACCAGGCCCTTTCAATCACCTTGGAGACTTTTTGCATTTCAGGAATGACTCCCTTGGATTCGTAGCTTTTCATCAAATCCATAACCTCTTTTTTCGTGACATCCTCTTCAATGGAACTTATCGCAAGGCGGGTCATGACCGGACCGTAATTTGATCTTCTAAATGATGCCCATACAGATTCCGGATTGGAGTATACTCTTTTTTTAATAATCTGGTTTATTGTTTCCCCATTCAAATAAGCTATTTTTGAAAGGTTTCCTCTGGAATAGGTATTCATTCTTTTATAGATGCTCGCCCAGTCACGGTCAAGATTGATGTTTCCTTTTTCAATTTCCCTCTCAAGAATCTCCACGCTGGATTTCGGAAGCAGTTTTTTAATATTGTCTGTTATAACATAATCGTTATCGACAATGGACTGTCTGATTAGACGACCAGAATATTTATCTTTATCAAGCTCCTTTACAATATGGAACTTTAATTTGGAACCTAAAAATTCATTCAGTGCATACCATCTGATTTCGTTCCTGTTTGTATAGTTTTTAGGCATTCCAACAAAATTGCCTTCATCAATAAATTTTTGGGCTTTTGAAGCAATCTCTTCTAATGAAATGCTTGCTGAGGTAATGTAATCTGTTGCACCGTCATCAATCATTTTCTGAAGCCTGATTGGAACGCTGTATGATAGAACCAGTCTGTGATGAAGCCCTTCAAATGATTTGATTTCATCTGCACCTAAAGCCAGAGCCATTTCGCTTCTGGCTTCAAAGTTTGTAAAAAATGGGGCATGATTGGCACTGAAGCCCTTATTCAAATATACTACTAACTTTTTAGATTCGCTGTCAGCAATCTTTCGGGCTTCCCTGATTAACTTTTCATGTCCTTTATGGACGGGATCAAAATCGGCACTTATGCATATCAATATTAACACCAAAAAAAGAGTTTTGAGAGATTAATTCAATAATCTCATAACACCGCTGATTATCAGCCATATTCCAATCAATGAACCTAAAATAATAGGATTAGCCACATATGTTCCGATAATGATGTAACATACACCCAATATGATTCCTGCTATTCCAATGTAAAATCCATATTTTGATGTACGGTTGTTAAGCAGTGAGACAACACCGCCAATAATCAATATTATTCCTGCAAGATAAAGTGATATTTCTGTTAAAAATCCGATTAATACAGGGTTGAATATTAACCCGATAGAAATCAAAAGAAGTATGATACTTAAGATGATATCAATTACGGCGCCGCTTGTATTGTAATCAATTATTGTTATTCCTATAATCAATGCATAGATAGCTATGAATAAAACGGAAAATCCGAGTATTTCACTTGCGGCAATCACTCCAAGTATGGGAAATGAAATAATCATTATTCCAAAAATAATTGCCAGTAAACTAATAATTTTATTTTTCATCTAAAATCCTCCAATAATATTAATATTTTGCATTATTCAATATAATGGTATGTGTTTGATTTTTGTTTTTGAGCAGTTCATGTCGGCATTTTCCGCTTCAGCCAGCCATTCACTTTTGCATTCGCAGTCATATTCAATAATGCTTTGAGTTAAGTTACAGTCAATAATCATATGTTTCAGGTCTTTGTTGCATTTTTTGCAGTTGTAAGGACCTCTTCTTGAACCGAATCCTGATGTGTCAAGAAGTGCAGGAATATTAACTTCACGTCTGACTGTGTTGATGATTTCTATGCAGCTCCAAATCCATGGTGGCTGATAGGCACCCTTTCTCCATAACCTTTCTATAACAGTTCCGCTGTGGATTGTGGCCGGACAGAATGATAGTCTGTCTACACCGATGGCCTCACAGTCTTTTGCAGTTTGTATCGCTTCAGCTATTGCCTGTGATTCACTGACAAGAATAGGCTTTACAAAAATGTATGCTTTGGATTTGAGGTTATATCCTTTATTGTCCCTTAAGTTCTGCATTAGCTTAACCGCATCTTCAAAATCTTTAAATGTAAATCCTTTATTGATCTTATTCAATCGGGTATAGTCATTGGACGTTTCAAGACCTATGCTCACTTCAAATAATCTGTCTCCGATTATATTGAAAATATCGTCCAGATATTCTTCCTTCACATATTCGGGTCTTGATTCAACAATGATTTCTGAAACGTTACTCATATTGGCCAGGGTCGTTAATATTTCGTCACGGGCATCAATTGGAAGTTCATATGGATTTAAAAAACTGCCTGATGCGAATAATTTTACAGCTATTCTATCTTCATTTTCAATGTCAAATCTGGAGAGGTGATTATTAAAAATGTCAAGAATTGTTTTAGTGTCAATCGGTTCCAGTGTACAGTCGGATACATAACTGCACATTGTACATCCTCCGCTGTCTCCCAATGCCCAGGAACATCCGGGTGTTGGAAGAATTATAAATAATGTTTTTGAAATGCCATCATATGTTAAATCATCATTATACCAGCTTGCACCAACTTGTTCTGGTGTCTTAGGCTCTTTTCTCTCAAAAGCCCTACTTCGTATTTCTTTACATAAGTTTTCAATTTCCATTATAATATAATTGGAATTATGTTATAATTAAAATTGTTGTTAAAAACAGTGTTGTTATTAAGTTGTGTATACGTGTTCTAAAAAAATAAAAAAAGAAAAAGGGAGCAAGTTTAGAAACTTGCAATAACTTCTCCTAATAATTTAATGGATTCTTCTACGTCTTTACCAACAGGGGAACCTGCTACGTATTGAGTTACACCCATTTCAGCTAAGCCTTCAATTTTAGGGATGAATTCATCAGGAGTACCACATACTGAGAATGCGTCGAGTGCTTCTGGAGTTACAGCACCGATTGCTCCACCGAAGTCACCTTTAGCTAAGAATGCTCCCATTTGTTCGTTGAATCCTTCAGGTAATCCGTGTCTTTCGATTACTGGAGGTGGGGAACCTGCTGCAATAAATGCAACAACGATTTTAGCTGCGTTTTTAGCTGCTTCAGAGTCAGGTCCGATGGAAGTTGCAGTGTATGCACCGACATCGAATGCTTTGTCTCCACCAGCTGCTTCGAGACCTTTTTTGATCATAGGCATAGCTGCTTCGTAATCTTTAGGGTTGGAAGCGTTAATTAATACACCGTCTGCGATTTCTCCAGCGGTTTCTAACATTTTAGGACCTTGTGCACCCATGTAAATAGGGATTGCGTCTTGTACTTTTTTAACTCCACCTAAAGCTGCTCCACCTTCAGTTTTTTCACCAGCTAATAATGTGTTGATGTCAGCGATTGCTGCTTTGATGGTGGATACAGGTTTAGTCCATTCAATTCCTAAAGCGTCGAAAGTTGCTTTGTCACCAGGACCAATACCGAAGGTTGCTCTACCTTCTGAAATTTCGTCAATAGTTGCGATTGCAGAAGCGGAAATTGCTGGGCTTCTTACGTATGGGTTGGTTACACCAGGACCCATCTTAATGGTTTCAGTTTCAGCTGCAATTAATGCTAAGGTTTCGTATACGTTTTTGTTGTTGTAGTGGTCAGTGATCCATGCGTATTCAAAACCGACGTCTTCTGCTATTTTTACTAATCTTACAAGTTCTTTTAAAGGTATTTGAGGTACGAATTCTATACCAAATTTCATAGTTTATCACCAATTAAATTATTTGTGTGGGTATATATAAAGTAATTTTTATTTAATTTAATTAGAAAGTTTTAAATATGTATTATTTTTTTGGGGTAGTTTATTTATAAATGAATTAATGGAATTTTATGAGTATTACAAATTTATTTTTTTTTAATACTTTTGATTTTGTTGTAATGGATTGAAACAATTTGAAAATTTTTATTTCAAAAATTAAAATAAATTATTATTTTTAAATATTGATGTCAATGATTAATTAAATACTTAATTATTATATTTTAAATTATTTATAAATTTTAATATCATATTTTGCAATATATTTTAATTAATTTTGTTAGTTAAATATCTCTAT
>JAFZMD010000005.1 GCA_017553445.1 Methanobrevibacter sp.
ACAGATGTGACTAAGGTATTTAGAAACGGTACTCAGTATTATGGATTGTTCCTTGATGGAGAAGGTAACCCATTAGTCAATACTGAAGTTTCATTTAACATCAATGGTGTTTTCTACAAACGTACTACCAATGCATCCGGCTGGGCAAAACTCAACTTAAATCTTGAAAAAGGCACATACATCCTCACAGCAATAAACCCTGCAACATCTGAAATGAGAACCAATATCGTGACTGTTATTTCTCAATTGGAAACTTCTAATTTGATAAAATACTATAGAAACGACTCCCAGTTTGTTGTACGTGTACGTGCAGATGATGGCAGCTGGGCAGGAGCCGGTGAAGTTGTAAGCTTCAATGTTCATGGAAGGTTATACAACAGAACAACCAATGCAACCGGTCATGCTGTATTAAACATTAATCTGGAACCTGGTGAATATATTATAACTTCCTATTACAAGGAATGCCGTGAAGGAAACAGCATCAATGTGCTTCCTGTATTGGCTGCTGATGATTTAAGCATGAAATACAAGGACGGATCACAGTTCAAGGCAAAACTGGTTGACGGTCAGGGTAATCCTTATGCAGGCCAAAAGGTAACATTTAACATTAATGGTGTATTCTACAGCAGAACAACGGGCAGTGATGGTGTATCCAAATTGAACATCAATTTGCAGTCCGGCCAATATATCATCACTTCAGAGTATAATGAATATAAAATTTCAAACACAATCAAAATAGGAGCTTAAAACAGCTTCTATTGATTTTTCTTTTTTTCTAATCGAAATCTTTTGATAAATTTTAAATAATTATTAAAATAAATATTTAATCAAATGAAATTTGGTGTCTTAATTATATGTATTTATTGTTAATTTTTTTATTTTTTAGTATTTATTATTATAAAAACTACATTCACTCAAATGTTCCTTTACACTAATATTGGAGGTTTTTAATTGTCAAAATATCCAAAGATAATGATGATTTGTTTAATATTCATTTTGGCCATTAGTACAGTATCTGCTAGTGATATTGTGGCTGACGATATATTAGCTGGCGATGGAGATACTTTTACAGATTTACAAAATGAAATTGACAATCATGATAGTCTTACTTTAAATCAAAATTATACATTTAATAATTTAACTGATAATAATATTAATGTTAGCAAGTCAATGATTATTGACGGTAATAATTGTGTGCTGGATGGGAATCAAGAATCAGATATTTTTGTTATAAACTCATCTGAAATAACTTTGAAAAATATTGTCTTTAAAAATTATAACGGAACGGCCTTGTATTTCAACAATACTGACAACGCCGTAATAGAAAATTGCAGATTTATTAATGGAAATCCGTTTTTCGAGTCTTCAATTTATTTTAATGGTGGAAATTTAACTTTAATCGGTTGTGAATTCTTTAATATCAGTACAATTCACATGGATTATTATTTCATAGAATCAAATCTTATTTACAGTAATATAAATTCATGGGGAAATGCTTTCTTATACGTAAATTCATCTGAAAATGTAGTTGTTTCAAAGGTTAAGATTTCCAATTCGACATTTGGAAACTATGGTTTTCATATTAAGAATGCAGAAAATGTGACATTTGATTCTATTGAAAGTTCTTCTAACTTGGGAATTGAATATCGGTTATCTTGGGATTACACATCTAATTTAGCCTATATTTATGAGATTATCCATGCTGAGTATTCAAGCATATTTTATGCCAATGCATCAAATATTCAATTTTCAAATTCAATTTTTAAAAATGACGATGTTGATGATTGTTGCTACTTTCAAACAAATAACCTTACGATTAAAAATATAAATGTAACCAATTCCTCTTTTTGGAGCGTATTTGATGTTTATCTTTATGCTGAAGTTCCAAATTTAACTTATACTCAGCCGGAAGCCCATATGGTTTTTGAAGATGTGAATGTTATCGACTGTAATCGCTGTGTTAAGGGCTATGATTGGAATCCGGATATTAATAATTATACTTATTTCATAGATTATGGCGGAGGGTTTATTCTCAATATTAATATGATATCTTATATAAATCCTGTAACCTATGCTACATATTTTCCTAATGCAACGGTAAATTTAAGAAATATCCAATTCATAAATGATTCTTTTAAGAGCGGAATCTATTTTTATCGGGGAAATTTAACTATTGAAAACATATATGTCTATAATTTTATAAATAATGAGACATACATTCAATATGATTCTAGAAATCAACAGTATTACAAAGAATATGGATGGGATAGTTCTTTTGTGATTAATGCTGATGTTGATAACTTTAAACTGAACAATCTTACAGTAAACGACACATGCGGAGGAGTATATACTGGGATAATTATACAATTAAATAAAGCAAATAACGTATCCATAACCAATGTTACTTTGTATAATATTTCTTCTGGTGATTATGGGTCTATTGTGATTCAGGATGCCTATTATAGGAATAATTGTACTGGAGATATAATTCTTGAAAATATCACTTTTCACGAATTGAATTCATTTATGAATGGAACTTCCTATCATTATAGTGATGGAACTTATTCTTGGGCAGCATTTGATGAATTTGGAGGTTGTATTTTCGTTGAATCTTCGGATTCTAATGTCCGGGCATCAAATATAGTTGCAGATTCAATAAGCTTAGGTATTTTTTCTGAAGGCGCTTTTTGTTTTATTGGAAATAATGTGGAAGTTAATAACATTTCAATGTTTAATTCCAATCTTTCCGGTGAAGTGGGTGGATTAGATATTCATGCAAAAGCCACCATAAATTTATCTGATGTTTGTTTTGATGATGTGTGTGTTGCTGATGGTTTTGAAGAAGAGTATTCTACTTATTCCGGTTATTCATGTACTATTGAGGGTATGGCCAACTGTCCATTAATTTCTCTAGAAACTGAAGGTGACGTTAAGATTAAAAATATAAATATTACAAATGCTCTGGCAAAATTCAGTGATAGGGTTCTTTTTTCCATTAATGCAGAGAATGTAAGCATTGAAAAAGTAATTTTGGAAAACATTACTTCACACGATGATGTAGATTCCAGAGTTTCCGAAAATCCCAATAATTTTTATTATTCATCATATACTGCTGTAGGTGAATCTGTAATAGAAATTGCGCATTCATGGGAAAATTATGTGGCTCCCAATATTTTTATTAAGGACATTTCGGCAAATAATATTTTCTGTCCAATCCAGGATTCCTTCATGAGCCTTTATGGAGATGGAATCCATCTTGAAGATATCAATATTACAAATGCCTGGTCCGGCGGTGAAGTTGCATTGCATATCCAACAGGATTCTAATAAAACTGTAACAGTTAATAATGTTTACATGAATAATGTTACAAGGTCTCCAGGTGAAAATGAAACTGAATATGATTCCTCTTCAGGTAAATATGTCTGGCAATATTCAGGTTTGGAAAATGGTGGAGCAGGTATAGGTGTTCAAGCTTCTGATTGTGATGCTTTTCTATCCAATATTACTATTATTAACTCTGATGGCGGCGGATATGATGGCTTAATTTATAGTCATGTGAATAATACATATTTATCCGATGTTTATATTGAAAACATTTCATCCCCATATTCACAATCAATTAACTACAATAGGGATTGGGATACTTATCTCAAAGAAAGTCATGCTTATTATAATCCCGGTGCAAAAATTGGAATAGATTCAAATATTGTGGCTGTTAATAATGTAAGCATATTTAATAGCGTTGGCGGTGGCCAGAATGGTAAATGTGAAGTCCTTATTGTTCAGGGAGTTAACATTACTGTAAATGATGTAAATATTAAAAATATCTCTCGAAAAGAATATTTCACATCTTATTTTGATAAAAGCTATAATGTTTATATTAATTATACATATCTTGAGCCTACAAACGTTGTTTTAATATCTCCTCTTCACGATGTAAATAATGCCGCAATCAATTTAATCAATTTCAGTGTCGACAATGTTCCCGCATCAACTCGTACTATTCAGTTTACTGCCCAAAATGTTACTATAACCAATTCATCATTTAAAAATATGGAATCCATAGAGGTCTTAGAAGAGTTTGATTATGATTTACATAAATATGTCCTTTCAAAATCAGATAATTCCGGTAATGGTGTTATCATTCAAGGAGAAAATGCTTTAATTTTCAATACAATATTCAGCGATATTGCTCTCGGTGGAAGAAAATCTTATGATGAAGGTCTTGCACTGTTAAGTTATGCGGATAACAGTCTATTTGATAATTCAAGCTTTATTAATTGTGCGGGTAAGTCATATAATTATACTTATCATAATGGTGGAAATTATTATGAGACCGATTTTGAGGAAAGCTATGGTAGTGCCGTTCAATTATATGGCTGGAATAATAATATAAACAATACCAAATTCATTAACTGTTCTTCAGATAATGGTGGGGCATTATATTTAATTGAAAAAGTCAATATTGATAATTCCCAGTTCATTAACTGTTCTGCAAAATATGGTGGAGCAATATATGTTGATAGCAGTGTTTTTTTAATTAATAACACTAACTTCACTGAAAATGAAGCTGTTGACGGAGGTGCAGTTTACTTCAATATAACTGCATATGACAATGCGATTCATAACTCTTCATTTGTTAAAAATAGGGCTTTTCATAATGGTGGAGCAATATATATCATCGCAAGCAATCAAAATGGGGAAAATGTAATTGATCAGTCCACTTTTGATCATAACCATGCAGATTATGTTGGAGGAGCATTCTACTTCGACGATACTCAAAACAGGGAGCTATTTATAGATTATGAGTTCTTGAACAGAACAACTTTATATTCAGACGGTCCGCAGGAATTTGTCGGATATTATACTAAGATTTTAAACTCATTATATGAGCTTAACACAGACTATGCATTGGCCATAGATGCTAATGACACTGTTTACGGTAAAAATTCAACGGTCATAATAAGAATTGCAGATGATGCATATGGCAATGTCTTCGTAAATATCACTGATGAAGAAGGAAATATCCTTAATGATGTTGAAGGCAATCCGATTAATGGAGAATACTTGTTAAAAGAGGGTATGGTAGAATTCCAGTTAGGCGTTCTTCCTGTTGGAAAGTATAACGTTACTGCACATTATGATGATTATGAATATAATGAACCTGGCGATGAATATGTCTACCATATAAATTCTACTTTATTTAATGTATATCCTCACTTCTTAAATGTATCTTCCAACAGTACTATTTATACAGACCAAAATATCACAGTCATAGCCAAATTAAATAATTTAACCAATGGAGAAATTAGATTCAAATTCAATGAAACATTTGAATATATGATGAATGTGACAAACGGAACGGCCATAGCAAATATCGCAGGATTCTATTCAGGTACATATACTGTAAATGTAACATACTTGGGTGATAAGGTATTCTATGAAATATCCAACTCAACAGACTTCACAGTACTTTCAAGAGACTCTTTAGTAAATGTTACGGCTCAAAATATCACTTATGGTGAAAATGCAATTATTGTCGTTCGTGTACCTACATCACAAAAAGGTAACGTAACCGTAATTGTAGACAAGGAATATACAAAAGAGATAAGTGATGGTGAAGTGTCATTTGAGATTTCTGATTTGAATGCAGATAAATATCCAGTAAGTGTTGTTTTCAATGAAAACAGGATTTACAAATCAAATAACAATGAAACTGTATTCTGGGTAAATAAGGCCAAATTGGATGTGAAAGCATCTGCTCAAAACATAACTGTTCTTGAAAATCCTGAATTTATCATTGACATTGATGACTTTAATGGAAAAGTCAAAATCGAAATTGATGGTGAAACCTATTATGATGACAATGTATTCCCTATTATTCAAACGGATAAGTTGCTTGCAGGCAATAAAGCCGCAAAATTAACTTTCTACGGTGATGACAACTACAACGAAACAACATTGGATGTTAATTTCACAGTTTCAAGAATTTCAATTGACATAAATGCAACAATCAGTGATGCAGTCTATCCTAATGATGCAAAAGCCATTGTCCAATTGTCCGGATCTGGAAATGGTACCATTAAAATCACAACTGCCGATGGCGTTGAAACATCACTTATTGAAAACGGTTATGCAAATATTGATTTGAAAGGCCTCTCTGCAGGTATTAAGGATGCAATTGTCGAATTTATTTCTGAAGACGGATACTATGAAAATGCATCAACCGCAGCAAAATTTATTGTAGAACGGGGAAACACGACCCTAACTGTTGCTGTTGATGACAATGAAGATATCGTAGTTAAACTCAAAGACGATGTTACAGGCAATGTTACTGTTGTTGTAAATGATGAAGAACATTCCGCCACAATCGAGAATGGCAGAGCGGTTTTAAGGGATATCAAATTTAATGAAGGCAATAACACTATTGTAGCTATTTATGAAAATGAAAATTATAACTTGGCATATAATAAAACAACATATCTGGTTTCAGTCAGTGAAAAAATAGATTCAGACCTTGCAATTACAGTTGATGATGATGTCATCACTGTTGATGTTGGTGATAATGCTACGGGTAATGTTAGTGTCTATGTTAATGGAGAGGAGTTTAGTGTTCCTGTTGTTGGTGGCAAGGCTATTTTGGATGGTGTTGTCTTTAATGAGGGCAGTAATTCTATTGTTGCTTTTTATGCTGGTGATGATACTTATAATGCGGGCTCTAATTCAACTGTTTATGAAGTTCCAGTTCCTGAAAAAGCCAATCCTATCTTAACCATTGCAGTTGATGATGATGTCATCACTGTTGATGTTGGTGATAATGCTACGGGTAATGTTAGTGTCTATGTTAATGGAGATGAGTTTAGTGTTCCTGTTGTTGGTGGCAAGGCTGTTTTGGATGGTGTTGTCTTTAATGAGGGCGGTAATTCTATTGTTGCTTTTTATGCTGGTGATGATACTTATAATGCGGGCTCTAATTCCACGATTTATGAAGTTCCAGTTCCTCAAAAGGTTAATCCTAGCTTAGCTATTGACGTGGAAGATGATGTAGTTACTGTAAGTATTAATGGTGATGCCACAGGCAATATGATTATTATTGTCAACAGTAAAGATTCTGTCATTCCTATTAAAGATGGCAAAGCTGTTTTATCCGGTGTTGAATTTAATGAAGGCAATAACACAATCGTTGCTTTTTATGGTGGTGATGACAAGTATAATCCAGCTCACAATACAACAGTTCATGAAGTTCCAGCTCCTGAAACTAAAAATAAAACAGATATCTTAATGGGCATTGATGTTAAAGATGATTCAATCATCATAACAGTTCCTGAAAATGCTACAGGAGATATTGTCGTTTCAGTAAATGGCAAAAAATCCAGTGTTCCTATTAAAGATGGAAAGGCAACTTTAGACAATGTTGATTTGCTTGAAGGTGAAAATACGATTATTGCAGTTTATGGCGGTGATGAAAACTACAATGGTGCTGACGTTATATTCACATTCAACAAAACCGGAAATGAAACTCCTGTAGTCAAAAACAAGACTGATGTTGATGTTGCCATCACTGTTGAAGATGGAACGGTTACTGTTGATGTAGCAGAAAATGCCAGTGGAAATGTAACTCTTTATGTAAACGGTGAAAAATCTATTCTTCCTATAAATGATGGCAAGGCTGTTTTGGATGACGCTCCTTTAATCTATGGAAA
>JAFZMD010000043.1 GCA_017553445.1 Methanobrevibacter sp.
TTCCCTTATAGCTGCAGCTACTACCATTTTATCACCTAATACATGTAAGCCAACAAACGTCCACCAATTCCTCTTTCCTTAGCCTCATAGTGAGTCATAATTCCTTCAGGAGTTGTGACAATTAAAATACCAAAATTCTTTGCTGGCAAATATCTTTTCTCAAATTTCTCAAATTCATCTTTCTTTACAGCGTGACGAGGTTTGATAACACCACATTTGTTAATGTTACCTAATAATTCAACTGTGAATTTTCCTGCTCTATTGTCATCGATGTATTCAAAGTTACCAATATAATTCTCTTTTTGCATTGTGCTTAAAACTTCCCCAATTAATTTGGAAGCAGGAGAAATAACACAAGAATCATTTACTTGTAATTCGTTATTTCTAATATTAGTTAAAGCATCTGCAAGAGGATCCATAAGACTCATATCATAACACCTTAATTATATTTTTTAAATCCTATTTTAGGAGCAATTTCCCTAAAACATTGTCTGCACAAATTTAATCCATATCTACTAATCATAGCAGAGTGATCTCCACAACGAGCACATTTTTTTGATGCTTTTCCATATTTTCTTGGCAAACTAATCACCTATCTCTGTTACATAATTAACATTAAAGTTTTCTTCCATGAATTTCATGGTTTCTTCTTTAGAAATTCTATGTTTTTGAGGAACTTTCTTTTGTTGAATTTTTCTTCTGGATATTCTGTAACCAGGTTTTTCAAAAGTGATTGAAACATTCATACCGAAAATACCGATATCCGGATTATATTTCATTCCAGGAATATCAATGTGCTCTTTAATACCGAATGAAAGGTTTCCTTGAGCATCGAATTGGGTAGGTTTGATGTTTCTGCTGATTCCTTCTAAAACCATATCAATTGCTTTGTCAGCTTTTTCTCCACGTAAAGTTAATTTACATGCGATTGGTTGGCGTTTTCTAATACCCCATTCTGGGTTAGTTACTGTTGAGTAAGTTTTAACAGGGGTTTGATCAAACATTTCTTCTAAAAGAGTGATAGCACGGGATAATTTTTCACCTGCTTCCCCTACACCAATGCTGACAGTAGCTTTTTCAATTCTAACTTCATTCATTGGGTTCATTTATTAACCTCCAATAAAGAAATTGCTGGAGCATCGCTACCAACAACAAATGCATAATCTTTTAAAGTTAAAAATTCATCTTTAGCACTATTTTCAATAATAATAGTGTTTGGATTTGATGATTTATTTTCAATAATTTCACTTACAGTACCTAATTCACCGGTGTGTTTACCACCAGTAACAAGAACAGTAGCACCAACTTCTAAAGGATAAACTTCAGTAATTTCTTGTTCAGGTACTTTTAAACTAATTACATCCCCAACATTGTAATCATTTTCTTCGAGAATGACATTTTTACCATCATGTAAGTTTAATTGAGTTTTTCCACCTTTAATGGTAGTTTTATTAACAATTTTACTTAATTTAGAATCATTTTCATCGATTGGGTGTAATTGTAATCTTCCTTTAGTATCTAAAAGAACTCTATAAATTTCCTCAGTTTTTGGAATTTCAATGATATCTTGGAAACCGACTGGGAATTTATAATCTTTAACAACTCTGCCATCCACTAAAACATTACCTGAGTTAATAATCCTTTTAGCTTCTCTTGAATTATCAGCTAATTTTAAAATATCTCTGATAACTAAAGTTAATGGGATAGCATCAACAATAGCATGAGAACCTGCAGAAGGTTTTACTGTCCAGGTATCTTCTTTAGGATGAATAGGCCAAGTTTTAGGTGCTTTATATCTTTTAAGATGTTTTCTAGATCCCATTTTAGCCATTTTAATTATCTCCTCTATTTTTTATTCTTCTATCGTCTTTTGTATCAGCATCAATAATCATTAAGTTAGATGGATCAACTGGAAGGAAAACTGCGGTTCCGTCAGGTTTTGATAATGTAACATCTTCAATAGTTACTTTGTAAGAACCGTAATCAACATCGAGAACTTCTCCTTCGTGTCCTTTGAAGTCTCCACGGAGAACTCTAACTTTATCTCCTGATCTTAATGGTAAAGACCTTTTACCTAAATCTGCTCTTAAATCTTTACTTAAAGTAGCGCTTAAGTGTTTACCACGTGCATGAGCAGGAGCATTATAAAGAGCTTTTCTTTGTTTTCTTGGTTGTTTTGACATTTTTTCACCTATACTAAAATATTTGCTGCACTACCTACACTAGGCCATCTGTCAGCTGCTTCTTTAGCTACAGGACCTCTAATTTCAGACCCTTTTAATATTCCTTCAGGAGTAATAATAACAGCCGCATTATCTTCAAATTTAACACGAAGACCATCAGCACGCCTATATTCCTTTTTTTGTCTGATAACTACTGCGTTAACAATTTCTCTTCTCATATCAGCAGTTCCTTTTTTAACAGAAGCAACAACTAAATCTCCAACACCAGCAACGTCCAATCTTCTTCTTACACCTTTAAATCCTTTTACAGAAATAATTTCGATTTCACGTGCACCAGTGTTGTCAACACATTGGAGTCTTGCTCCAATCGGTAATGCTTTAGATACACTAGATGTTAATGGTTTCATATTATTTACTCTCCTTTAACCTCAACTAAAACAAAATGTTTAGTTTTACTTAATGGTCTGCATTCTGCAACTTTTACAGAA
>JAFZMD010000044.1 GCA_017553445.1 Methanobrevibacter sp.
ATTGTCACAGAATATGGATAAAGGTTTCATCATTACAAATACAGATGATCCAAGAACAGCTTATTTGGGCTATAAGAAAAGAGATGATGTTAAAGTCCATTATTACGGCCTTGAAGTCGACGATATCAACGATTTTTTTGATGAGGATGAAATTGAATGTCCTGCATGCGGCAAAAAATTGACTTATGAAAAACGCTTTTTGAATCACAGGGGAGTCTATTCATGTGAATGCGGATTCACCCGCCCGGAACCTAATGTAAAGCTGACAAATGTTGAGTTTACTAATGAAAAATGGACGTTGACTATAGAGGGTAATCTATTCAACTATCCGAACAATAGGGAATTTTCATTTAAGGTCGATTTGACTGTTCCGCCATTCGGATTCCACAACATTTATAATACTTTGGCATCAATTACCACTTATGCAACCTTCACTCCAAAAATAGAGAATGTTGAAAGTACAATCCATAAGGTATTTGACAATCTGGACATGTCATTCATTCCTCCTGGAAGGTTTGAAGTTGTTAAGAACGGAAATAAACTGATTGGTCTTGGTCAGGGAGACAATGGTGATGCAGCCAAAATCAATGCACTCTTTATGAATCAGTTCATTGAAGGGCCTCTGGAATTCATTTACACCACTCCTGACGTGGATGAGGAGGAAATATTTGAAGACCACTTTGAAGTAATAAAGGCATTGAAGCCTGCCCATGTGATTGTCGTTCCCGGAAGAAAATCAATCGAAAAGGCTGAAGAATATTATAATATCATTAAAAAAGAGTATCCTGACGCCGAATTTTACCCGTTAAGTTATGATGAAATGACAAAAAGAATCAATAAGCTGTATGAATTGGCTGTCGAATCAGAATATGATTATGTTATCATGACCGGATGCGGTGAAGAGCAGGCAATGTGGGAAAATATTAAGCAAAAGCTCATCAAGAGATAATCATTTTATCAATTATCTCAGCTATCTTTTTGTAAAAACCTTTTTCACTTTTTTTAATTTCTCTAAAGCATGACCCGACTTTGCAGTTGCAGAGGTCAATCAATCCGACGGTATGGTTTTGTGTATCTTTTTCTATCAGTATTCCAAAGAAAACTTCCTTTTCCTTTGCATTTTCATCATATTCATCTTGTGTAATTTTAATAGTCTCATCGCCAACCGAATAGATATCACATTCATTAAGCATGGGGATAAAGGCAAGCATTCCGCAGCTGATGAAGATATTTTCACTCTTCAGGATTTTCAGGAATCTATCTTCGTAGGAATCCTCATCTGAAATTCCATATCCGGTAATTTCTG
Organism: Methanobrevibacter sp.; assembly: GCA_017553445.1. Taxonomy (GTDB): domain Archaea; phylum Methanobacteriota; class Methanobacteria; order Methanobacteriales; family Methanobacteriaceae; genus Methanocatella. Next base: position 1,307 of record JAFZMD010000044.1, read on the forward strand.
AGATATTGTTGCTTCCCATGAATCCGTTGTCATCAATTATTGTGGCGACCAAATCAGGCTCTACATAATTATTGCATTTAGCCCTAATATTTTTGATAGTTTCATAAACATCCATCACAATACGCCTCGTATCTTTCACATAATTCAAGCACCTGATTAATTTCAGGAATAGATTCAATCCAATCTATAGGTATTGAATCATATCCGTAAAAGATGCCTGCAAGCCCTCCGCAAATGGCACCTACGGTATCGGTATCCCTGCCCAAATTGACGGACTTCAAAAGAGCATCCCTAAAATTGTCGGTGGCTTTAAGAGAGTAAACAACACTTTCAAAAGTGGATATGACATAGCCTTTGCTGCTTATTGTATTTTCATCATTCAAATCGTCATTAAATATTCTTTTGAAGTGATTCAACTCGTCTGAATCCTTATAATACTCTTTAATCTTATCTCCTGCCAGTTTTATGTGCTCGTCAATTGACAGTTCGTTTTCAATCATTGATTTTGCTATTTCAACATAGAATGCGCATGCGATTTTGGATCTTAAATGTCCGTGGGTTAGGCCTGATACGTTTTCAATGGTGTCATAGTCAATGTTTGGAATGAAAGCAAGAGGCAGAATTCTCATTAATGAACCGTTTCCGTTATCTCGCTCACCAGTTCCGCCGCATAAAATCGGATCCGTCCCATTTTTGTAGTTCAATAATCCGTTATAGGTCGTTATGCCAAAATCAAAAGTATCTCCGTATTGGGTGTATTTTCCATTTTCAATCCAATCAAGAAACTCACGCATCATGTCGTCATAGTCAATGGTCTTTTTGTTGACAATGCTTGCCATTGTAGCTATTGTCATTGATGAATCGTCAGACCAGGTTCCAGGAGGCATGTTATAAGTACCGTAACCTCTCATTCCAGTAACAGGATCTTTTTGCAAGGTTTCTCTATAGCTGAACTCAACGGGAACGCCCAATGCATCTCCTATGACCAGTCCGATAATTCCGTCTTTAACTTTCATAATTATAATTTGTGTTTAAAAATTAATAATTCTTTTGTCATTAAAATATTGTTTAAAGAAGGTAATATTCAATAAAAAGGTAAAATTATTCTTGGTTTATTATAATTATTGTTAATAATACTTATTATTAAATTTAAATAAAAAATATTAAATATTATTAAGTTTAATAAGAAATTATGGAAATAAAAAATGTTATTGAAAATTACTATTATGAGAAGTTAAATTCATCACATGACTTAAGTAAATTTTCCTGTGGAGTAAAAGATTTGGATGACTTTCTAAAAGAAGATGCTCTTATCTATCAAGAAAAAAATCTTAGCGTAACCTATTTGGCAATGTATGATGGTGAAATAATTGGTTATGTATCATTATTGGCTGACACACTTCCTTACAAAAAAATTAAAAATAAAATGACTGTTAAATTAAAAAAATATCCCGCCATTAAAATTGGTCGATTTGCGATATCTGAAAAGTATAAAGGTCAACATTTGGGTCAAGAATTATTAATTAATACATGTAATCAAATTAAAAAAATTGCTAATAGTATTGGAGTTTATTTTATAACTGTTGATGCCTATTGTAATGCAAAAGGTTTCTATTCAAATTCTGCATTTGAGTATGTGAATATACATAATCCTAAAAAAGCTAAACGGATAGCTGAGCGAAATTCTAAAAAAACAATATTGATGTTTAAAGAAATTAATAAAATTTGAAAATTTAAGATGAAACATAGGTAAATATCTTTTTTTCATTATTGTTCCACTAATTTCTTTTTCTTTTTTTGTCATTGGTCTTTTCATGTATTTTTCTAGTTGTTCTGCAGATTCTCCTTCTAATGAATGAATTAATGCTGTGGGTGGCTATAATCTCATATTATTCTATTTTAAACATCGGTACATCTCTTGTTTTTCGTGCTCTTTCACGGATTTCTTTTTCTTTTTTTGTCATTGGTCTTTTCATGTATTTTTCTAGTTGTTCTGCAGATTCTCCTTCTAATAATGGGGTTGGTGCTATTGGCGTAGCCATTCAATCACATCCTGATAGTTAATTTTTTAAAAGTTTGGGGTGTGTGATAATTTAATTTTTAAATTATTTAAGATTAACTTATGGGTGAGAACAATTTTTGCCACTTGGAGCAACTTGATAACTTTTATATATTTTTAATTAGTAATTAATTAGTGATGACAAGAATCTGTTCTAATTGTGAATTTGAAAATCAGGATGATTATGATTTCTGCGCCAAATGTGGAAATCCTTTGGTTGGTGGTGTTAGACCGAATAATCTCATGCTGTATCAGCCTCGGCTAAATAAAAAAGCAATCATCCTATCTTATATTGTTACTATTTTTCTTTCATGGAGCGGGTTTGTAGTGGCTTTATTTACAAAGCATTCCAGTGTTGGTATATTTACCTTTTTTGGCTTTTTCCTGCCTTTCTATTTGGTTCAATCTCCAGTTAGGGAGCTTAAAAAACACGGATATATTCAATTAATCATTTCCGTTATAGGTGTTGGATTGTCATTCTATATGATGCTTCATTAATTAACTTTTTATTTGTAGAAAATCATAGTTATTAGTGTATATAAAATTTTGGTGATACTTATGATTATAGGTGGTTCAGCTTCTCAAGATTTAGCAGCACACGTTGCTAAAGAGCTAGATGAGGAATTAGGTTATGTAGAAATAAAGAAATTCCCTGATGGAGAAAAATACTTGCGTGTTGATGGAGCAATTGAAGATGAAGTTACAATCATCCAATCAACAGGTTTTCCTCAGGATGAAAACTTGATGGAGTTAATATTTCTAATTTCTACACTCAAAGAGTTAGGTGCTAAAAAGGTTCGTGTAGTCGTTCCGTATATGGGATATGCCAGACAGGAAAAAAGATTTAAAGATGGAGAGGCCGTTTCAGCAAAAATTGTCTGCCAGTTAATTGAATCTGCAGGTGCCGATGAGTTTATAACATTCAATATTCATGAAGAATGCGTTTTAAACTTCTTCAATATTAAGGCACGAAACATTTCCGCAATGCCTGCAATAGCCGAATATTTAAATAAAAAATACTTCAGAAAAACCGATGAAAAACCATTGATTATCGCTCCTGATAAGGGTGCATATGGATTTGCACAGGAAATATCTGAAATAATCGGCTGTGACTGCACATATTTAACTAAAGTCCGTTTAGGACCGGATAAAGTTGAAACAAAAATCGTTGATGTCAGATGCGACAGTGAAAGTGAAAATACTGTAAATGTTGATTCAGTGAAAGGAATGCATGCTGTAATCATTGATGATATTATAGCTACAGGCGGAACCATTGTAAATGCAATCAACATTTTAAAGCAATATGGTGCAAGTAAAGTAGATGTATGCTGCGTACACCCTATCCTGACAAATAACGGTGCTACTAGAATTTACGCTGCAGGTGCGGAAAAAATCATAGGTACAAACAGTTTATCTTCCGATACTTCACGTGTGTCTATTGCAAAAAGCATTGCAGATGCATTGAGGGAATAGCATGCCAATTGATAAAGAACAAATGAAAAAAGATTTGATGGATGAGTCAAACACTATCCTAAAAGAATGGAATGAACCTTTTGTGGTCGATACCATTTCTGTGATGAATGCACAGGGAAAGACAACATTTTTAGGTTCATTAAGAATATTTGATGAGAGAAATGTTCCTGCCATTATGAGGGAAGTAAAATCTAAATTTGCCAAATACGGTAAACTGACGGTTAGGGATGAAAAGGTGGTTCCGTGCTGTTCTGCCAGATACACCCACATCAGTTTCAATATTGTTGTAGATAACGCATGAAGGAATTCAAACTTAATTCACAGTATAAACCGCTTGGCGATCAGCCGAAAGCTATCGATTCACTGGTTGATGGCATAAACAATAATGTTCGCCAACAGACGTTATTGGGAGTAACGGGTTCAGGTAAGACTTTTACAATGGCAAATGTCATTGAAAAAGTTCAAAAACCGACCCTTGTTATTTCACATAATAAAACTTTGGCTGCACAGCTGTATGAGGAATTCAAAGAGTTTTTCCCGGACAATGCAGTCGAGTATTTTGTAAGCTATTATGATTATTATCAGCCGGAAGCCTATGTTCCAAGAACAGATACTTTCATCGATAAGGAAGCATCCATTAATGAAGACATTGACATGATGCGTCACTCCGCAACCCAATCTCTTTTATCAAGGGATGACGTGATTGTCGTAAGCAGTGTAAGCTGCATTTATGGTATCGGGTCTCCTGAAGACTATGGAGAATTCGCATTTGGAATAGCTGTCGGCGATATTTATGACCGCTCAGAAATAATTAAAAAACTTGTTTTCATGCAGTATGAGCGAAATGACATTGAATTTGACCGTGGACAGTTTAGGGTTAGGGGAGATGTCATCGAAATCAATCCGGTTCATGGAACACCGCCAATAAGAATTGAACTGTTTGGGGATGAAATCGATGCAATAAGTATCATCGATAAGGTTACAGGAAAAAAGAAAGAAAGCCTTCCAAGATATATGATTTTCCCTGCAAAGCACTTTGTTGTCGGACAGGATAAGATGGATGCGGCATTATCCAATATCAAATTGGAATTGGATGAAAGGTTAAATGAATTAAATGCCATGAATAAGCTTTTGGAAGCTCAGAGATTGGAGCAGAGAACCCGCTTTGATATTGAAATGCTTCAGGAAATGGGCTATTGTCCGGGAGTGGAAAACTACTCAATGCACTTGTCTGGACGTGAATGGGGAGAAAAGCCATATTCATTATTGAAATACTTTCCTGATGACTTTTTAACGATTATTGATGAATCACACGTTACTGTTCCTCAGATTCGCGGAATGTACAATGGAGACAGGTCCCGTAAGGAGACACTGGTTGAATATGGATTCAGGCTGCCTTCGGCAAAGGAAAACAGGCCTTTAAGGTTTGATGAGTTTGAATCCAGTGTGGATAAGGTAATCTATGTGTCTGCAACGCCTGGGCCGTATGAACTTTCAAAATCAAAAAATGTTGTAGAACAGATTATCCGTCCGACGGGTCTGGTTGACCCTGAGGTAATCATAAGGCCGGTTAAAGGCCAGGTTGAAGACCTCTTAGGCGAAGTTAAAAAAAGAGCTGAAAGAGACGAGCGTGTGCTTGTAACCACCTTAACCAAAAGGATGGCGGAGGATTTGACCGATTACTATGCAAAAATAGGCATAAAGGTAAGGTATATGCACTCTGAAATCGATACCCTTGAACGTATTGATATTGTTGATGATTTGAGAAGGGGAACCTTTGACGTGCTGGTCGGCGTAAACCTTTTAAGGGAAGGCCTTGATTTGCCTGAAGTGTCTTTAGTGGCTATTTTGGATGCTGATAAGGAAGGATTTTTAAGAAACGAAACCTCATTGATACAGACTATAGGCCGTGCTGCAAGAAACGTGAACGGTCAGGTGATAATGTATGTCGATGAAATGACCCAGTCAGTCAGAAATGCAACAGACATCACCAGAAAACGCCGGTTCCTGCAGATGAAGTATAATGAGGAGCATGGCATCATACCTAAGTCAACCACAAGAACGCTTAAGGAAAAAACCGAAAGCGAAGAAAAGATTGCATCAGGTGCAGATATCAGTAAAATGCCTAAGGATGAATTGAGACTGCTCATCAGGGATGTTGAAAGTGACATGAAGGAAGCTGCAGCAAGACTTGACTTTGAAAGGGCAGCTGAGCTTAGAAACAAGTTATATGCACTAAAAGGCTTTGAAAAAAATTAATATAAATAAAATAACATAATATTTCTTATGGAATGGAAAAAAATCAACAGATATGTAATATATCTAATTTCACTGTTCATTATTTCTTTAGGAGCTTCCTTATCTATTAAAGCTAATTTGGGGACCTCTCCGTTAATATGTCTTCCATATGTCTGTAGCTTGATTACAAATCTGAGTGTGGGAATAGTTGTTTTTCTATTCACAGTTCTTTTCATCGTCATCCAAATCGCCCTTTTGGGAAGAGGTTTTGAAAAAAGACAGTACCTGCAGTTCATAATAGGTTCAATTTTTTCCTTTTTCGTTGATTTTTCATTGATGCTGGTGAATTCCATCAATCCTGTAGGATATATCAACCAATTGCTCTTATTGCTTTTAAGCTGTCTGGTAGTGGCTTTTGGGGTCCTGCTTGAAATTCAAACTGAGGTCGTCTATCTTCCTGCAGACGGCGTTATCGTAGCTATTTCTGAAGTTCTTAAAAAGGAATTTCCAAAGGTAAAGCCTTTTGTCGACACGTCAATGGTTATTATAGCGGCCATTCTGTCAGTTGTATTTTTAGGCTATCTTGCAGGTGTCCGTGAAGGTACAATCATTTCAGCCATTATTATCGGCCCGATTGTTAAAATACTTAAAAAATACCTGGATTCATATGTTTCCAGACTTTTTGAGAAATAAATTTTTTTGAAATATTTCTTGTCAAATGCTCTTAGAAATAGTTTATATACTTAAGAACAATAATATATTTATCATGGCAGACGAGTCTAAAAAACAAATAGTCATTAAGGGAGCACGAGAGCATAATCTACAGAATATTGATGTCAGTGTCCCCCGTGATGAATTTATTGTAATTACTGGATTAAGCGGTTCCGGAAAGTCTTCATTGGCTTTTGATACAATTTATGCTGAAGGACAGCGCAGATATGTTGAATCATTATCAGCTTATGCAAGACAATTTCTCGGTCAGATGAAAAAGCCGGAAATGGAATACATTGAGGGTTTGTCTCCGGCCATTTCAATCGACCAGAAGACAACTCGGGAAAACCCACGATCCACAGTAGGTACTATTACGGAAGTTTATGATTATCTGAGATTATTATTTGCAAGAATAGGAATTCCCCACTGTCCGAATTGCGGACGTGAAATATCACACCAAACCATAGGCCAGATTGGGGATAGCATAATAGAAGAAGGTGAAGGCCTTAAAATTCAAATACTGTCTCCAATTGTGCGTGACAGGAAAGGCCAGCACAAGGATGTCCTGGAGGATTTAAGAAACAAGGGTTTCGTTCGTGTAAGGGTTGACGGTGAAATCCGTGACTTGGAAGAGGACATTGAACTTGCAAAAACCTATAGGCACAGTATTGAAGTGGTTGTTGATCGTTTAAAGATAAGAAAGGATGTTGATTTTAAAAGAAGACTGGTCGATTCACTTGAAACCGCTGCAGAATTTGCAGACGGACTGATTAATGTATTGTTTACAACAGATGAGGGTGAATATGAGAAAAAATACTCAGAGCACTTCGCATGTGTCGATTGCGGAATCAACTTTGAGGAATTAACTCCCCGTATGTTTTCATTTAACGCTCCTCAGGGAGCATGTCCCGAATGTAACGGTATAGGCTCTAAAATGGAAATAGATCCTGAACTGATAGTGCCGAATCCTCATTTGACATTGAATGAAGGAGCCATTGCGCCATGGTCAAAGTCCTCTAAAAGAGAAAACTATTATTACCAAATGCTTGAAGCTGTTTCAAATTACTTTAACTTCAGCATGGACGTTCCGTTCAATGAACTTCCTCAGGAATATCAGGATACAGTATTGTATGGATGCAATGACAAGATACCTTTTACTTTTAAAAGAAGAAATAAGTCCTATATGGTAAACCGTAGGTTTGAAGGTGTCATTCCAAGAATGGAGAGATTGTATCTTGAAACAAAATCCAATTATTCAAGAAAATACATTTCAAAATTCATGAGCGACAGAAAATGTCATGTCTGTAACGGAAAAAGGCTTCGTCCTGAAGTGCTTGCAGTCACTGTTGGAGGAAAGTCCATAGCTGATGTTGTGGAAATGCCAATCAAAGATTCATATCAGTTCTTTTTGGATTTGGAATTGACCGAAAGGGAACTGTTTATCGCAAAAGAAGTTCTAAAGGAAATCAGGGAGAGATTGAAATTCCTGGTTGACGTGGGACTTGATTATCTGTCAATGGATAGGTCTTCAGGTACTTTATCCGGAGGGGAAGCTCAAAGAATCCGTTTGGCCACCCAGATAGGTTCCGGTCTTGTTGGTGTTTTATACATCTTGGATGAGCCGAGCATAGGCCTTCATCAAAGGGATAATGTTAAATTAATAGGAACACTGAAAAGGCTTAAAAACCTTGGAAATACAGTTATAGTCGTTGAACATGATGAGGAAACCATATTGTCAGCAGACCATGTTGTGGATATCGGGCCTGGTGCCGGAGAGCATGGAGGTAAGATAATTGCTCAGGGAACCCCACAGGAAATCATGATGTGTGAGGATTCAATCACCGGAAAGTATTTATCAAGAAAAGAGGTCATAGACGTTCCTGAAAACCGCCGTGAAGGAAATGGTCAAATCATCACTATTAAAGGAGCAAAACAGAATAACCTGAAAGATATTGATGTTGAAATTCCTTTAGGCAAGTTCACGTGTGTCACAGGCGTAAGCGGATCTGGAAAAAGCAGCCTGATTAATGAAATCCTTTATAAGGGTACAAAAGGGGAATTATCTCATAAATTCACTTTTGCAGGCAAATATGATGAAATAGAAGGGTTAGAAAATATTGATAAGGTTATAGCTATTGACCAAAAGCCAATTGGACGTACGCCAAGGTCAAATCCTGCAACGTACACCGGAGTATTTACAGATATCCGTGACTTATTCGCCAATACTCCAGAATCAAAAGCAAGAGGTTACAAGCCTGGAAGATTCTCATTCAATGTAAAAGGCGGAAGATGTGAAGCATGTTCCGGGGACGGAATCGTTCAGATTGAAATGCACTTTTTGGCTGACGTTTATGTTCCATGTGAAGTCTGTGGAGGTAAAAGATATAATGATGAAACTCTGGATGTGCGTTACAAAGGTAAAAATATCTATGAAGTCCTGGAAATGACTGTAGAAGAAGCATTGGAATTCTTTGAACACATTCCTAAAATACATAAAAAACTTAAAACATTGGATGATGTAGGATTGGGCTATATGAAAATAGGACAGCCCGCAACAACATTGTCTGGTGGAGAAGCCCAAAGAATCAAGCTGGCAAAAGAGTTGTCAAGAACAAGTACAGGTAATACATTATATATTTTGGATGAACCGACAACAGGCCTTCATTTTGCAGACATTAAACGTTTACTTGATGTTTTGGCCAGATTAACTGATGCGGGCAATTCAGTTGTTGTTATTGAACATAACCTGGACGTTATTAAAACTGCAGACCACATCATTGACTTAGGTCCTGATGGTGGAGACGGAGGGGGTCGTGTTATTGCAACAGGAACTCCTGAAGAAGTATCTAAAAGCGGAACTTATACTGGTGAGTTTTTAGATAAAGTACTTAATGAAAATATAACTCCTTATGCAAAAGAACTAATGGATGCTAAATAATTATTTTAGCATTTTTTTATTATTTTTTCCTAATTAAATTATAAAAAAAGTTTTTTTTTCAAATCAATGTTTTATTGTGAAGAAAATTTCACAATACCGAAAAAAAACATTGATTCTTTCACCAATTCAATGGAGGTAACCTCCAAATAGTATATTATTTTTTAAATTATAAATATTTTTCATGATTGAATAAGTATTTTTACTAATCCAAAGCATTATTAATAAAGATAATATAAAAGTAATAGTTGAGGAGATAATGTGAATTTTAATTTGTATGAGGCATTTTTAATTTTTATTCGTGGTGTATTGATGGGTTCTGCTGATATTGTTCCTGGTGTTTCAGGAGGAACAATGGCATTGATAACTGGAATTTATGGTCATTTGATAGAAGCAATAAGTAATATTAAATTCGGATTTTTAAAACCTTTAGTAAAAGGTGATTTGAAGGGATTCTGGAATCAGCTGCTTGATGAAATCGATTTTGAATTTTTAATCCCGTTGGTTTTAGGTATCGGTGTTGCCTTTTTGACATTGGCTAAGGTAGTTACTTATTGTATGGATGTGCATACTGCATTAACATATTCATTCTTCTTGGGCTTGATTATAGCTTCAGCAGTCGTATTATTTAAAAAACTCAATAAGCTTGACTTGAAGATTATAATATTTGCTGTAATTGGGGCTGTTTTAACTTATATTTTCGTCAGTTTAAATCCGATAGCAGCCAATCATTCTTTAATTGTTTTATTCATTTCAGGAATGATTGCAATCTGTGCTATGATTTTACCTGGTGTTTCAGGATCATTTTTACTGTTATTACTTGGACAATACAAATATATGCTGAATGCTCTTCATGAGCTTCATTTCACTGAGATAATAGTTTTTGTTGTAGGTGCGGTAATTGGTATTTTAGGATTTTCTAAAATATTGAATTACTTGCTTAAAAATCATGAAGAGGTAACCATGGCGTTTCTTATTGGGGTCATGCTCGGTTCACTTAAGGTTCCGGGTGTTGAAATAGTCAATGCCACTGCTTTAAACATTTCAGCATTATTGCCATGTCTGATTGTTGCAGTAATTGCATTTATAATTATCATAATAATGGAAACAAGATTTGATTACATAGAATAATCAAATTTAAATACTTACTTTTTAAAAAAAGAAAATAAAAGTTGTTAATTAGAATGGGAGTTCATAATAATATGCATGGAATTCATAATTATAATTATTCCAATTAACAACGTTACCCAATGAGTTTCTGCTATTTATTGCATCCCCGACAATCCAAGTATCGCCTATCAATACTTGAGTCCATACATGGCCATAAACATCACCGTCATTAAATTCACATGTTCCATGTACGTATCTGGCAGGAAGACCTGCAGCCCTATATAAAGCAACTGCCAAGTGGGATTGATCAACACAATTTCCTTTGTGTGCATGCAATGTTCCAACAGCACCATAATAAGTGTCATAATAGTAGCTGTATGATATTTCATCCCTTACATAGTTAAATATTGCCCTAGCCTTATCCCAAGGATTGGTAAGACCTGAAGTCAATTCTCTTGCAAGTGAAACAATTTCAGGATTTGAAGCTTGGCAATGTGCGGAATTTGATGAATATGGGCCTAAATTGGAAATTTTATTTTTAGTGTTCAATACCTGTTCTGATGCAAAGATGTATGATTGGCCTACATTATTTCTCTCGGCATATTTATAGGTAATTGGATAGTCTCCGTTAGATAAACCGCCAACAGAAACGGTGGCTGTACCTTCACCATCAGTTCTTGCATGTTTGGTTATGCCGTTATATGTGAACTGAATATCTGCATTGGTAATCGGATTTTCATAAGCGTCCAGTAACGTTACTGAAAAGTCCCGATATGAGCCTGGATAAACAGTTATGTCATAAGCTGTAAAGATGGATCCGTCAACCAAAACATGATTTGATTTAGTGTTTGGGGTGTAAAATAATCCATCAACGGATGTGGTAATGTCATAATATCCCACAGGCAGGTTAATGTTTAATTTGGCAACACCTGAAGCATCGGTAGTTCTAATATATGATTTACCATAAATGTTAAAGGTAACATCAACGCCTTCTAAAGGCCTTTTTTTACCGTCAGTTAATGTTGCAGTGAATGCTCTGCTTTCGCCATAGACAAAGACTAGATCTTCAGTATTCATGGAAAGAGGGACTTTTGAAACCGTAATGGTATTCGATCCTTTATTGTAGTCTGGGGCATCAACGTTAGAATAACTGTATGAAATTTCATAAGTGCCTGGATTTAAGTTGATATTTAAACTGGCAACACCATTTTCATCAGTAGTACGGTCATATAATTTTCCATAGAGATTGAATGTAATAATTTTATTTTCCATAGGAACTAGGTGTGAATCAGTTAAAGTAACGCTAAACTTGGACCCATCTCTGTAATACATTTTCAAATCTTTTCCTGTTAATATGGAAGTTGATTTATCTACGATTATAGTGCTGGATGATTTATAGGGATTATAATTCCCATTTCCTTTAAATTCATATTCAATGTAATATTCGCCTTCAGAATGGAATAAAACAGGTATTGTTGCTTTACCGTTTTCATTTGTAACGGCAGTTGCAGTAGCACCGTTATACTTGAAATTTACAGCAGCAAAAGGGATTGTCTTATTGTTGGTACCATATAATGTGACACTATAATCTCTGTTGACATTAATAATCATATGAGCATCAGAGGCTTTGATTGTGGAATCGCATTTATCAATAGTAATCTTTTTGGAAACTGATAATCCTTTGTAATCAGTAGCAGTTATAATATATTGGCCGACATTAAGGTTAATATTTAATTGTGCATTTCCATCATTATCAGTTACACGAGTATAAAATACTCCATTAACATTAAATTTAACATCACTGTAAGCTAATGGGTTGCCGTTATCATCAAGGACATGTGCAGTAAACTTATGTCCGTCCCTATATGCCATAGTCAAATCATTGGCGGATATTGTAGGCAATACTTCAATATCATTAGAATGCATCTCACCATTAATGGGATTAATGGCCGTTAATATGTATTTTCCCGGAGGAAGATTAATGTTAAGTCTTGCAGTACCTCTTTCATTCGTTTTTCTTTCATAGAAAACTCCGTTAATGTTGAAAGTAACCATGGCATTATCTAAAAAATTTCCCTGACCATCAACAAAAGTGGCATAGTACTGCGTATTGTTCTTATAATACTTTTCAATATCTTCTCCGCTGATTGTTGGCAATACTTCTATGGTATTTGTTGTGAAAGAAGGACTGTAGTTTTCATTACCTTCATAATAAGAAGAAATAGGATAGCTGCCTGATTTTAGGTTGATTGCAATGGATGCAACACCGTCATCACCAGTGACTCTAGTATAGTTAATATTGTTAATTGTAAAAATTATGCTTTGATTGGCTAATAAAGAACCTTCACTATCCGATAGAACGATTTTAAATGAGGTTCCATTCTTGTAATATAATTCAACATCATTTCCAGCTAAAACGCTTTGTTTCATATTATCTTGAATATTTGCTGATTCATTATTTTCTTCATCGATTGAGTAATTTTTTCCATCATCAGGAGAACCTATGTCATATAGGGAATCACTAGAAACCTCCGGATTTTGTGGAGAAAGGACAATTCCATTATCATTTAATGAATTTGCATAATCATAAGTATTGTTTAAATCCGATGCCGAAACCGAACCCATAACAAGGAACAGCGTCAAAACAATAGAAAAAATCATCACATATTTCTTATTGGAAATATTTCCACCCCTCTTTTCATTATTAAATTTAATAAAAATATGATATCTGTTAATATCACTAATTCATATGAACAAATAAAAATTTGTAATTAAAAGATATAAAAATGTTTTTAAAATATGGATATTGGATTGGTTAAATTAAACAAAATAACTTAAAATAGAATATTATCGAAATACTGTTATTAAATATCAGGATTTAAAAAATTTATTAACAATTAAAAATATAATATTAACAATGCTCGTTTTAAAAAAAATAAAAAAACAGTGGAGATTATATCCAATAGGTTCACCAAAAGATGCGCTTAATCATAAAAGAGAACCTGAATTTGTTGGAAATATTAAATTTAGGGATGATGGGAATTCCTTATCTATTTCCAGATTTATAGCGGATTATAATTTCAAGGAAAACTCCACTTTAAATGAAAAGCTTATTCCTCCTGGAGAAGTTATCAAACTTCTTCGTTCCCAGGCAGTATTTCTGGCAACCCGTGATGAAAAGGTGGAGAATTTTTTAAAGTCACTTAACATTAAAGTCAGATACACCAGGGTATGCGATTACTGCGCTTATGATGGATATATTACCATTGTAAATTCTGATTTTTCATATAAATATCACAATCAGCTGATATGTAAAAACTGTGCTTTGGACACTATTAAAAATGAAATCAAGCTTCAGGGATTTGACAAAAAGATTTTTAGAAACTTAAAGTCAACGCTTGAAAAAACCAACAGTTTGGAAAAGACATTATCCGTTCTTGATCCTCATTTCAATCCGTTAAAAAATAAAAATCTTACTTTATTTGATAAAACCTCTTCAAAATCAAGGCTCAAGATTCCTGTAGTAGATATGAAGCGTTTAAAGATTGACCATGATTTCAGGGATATCCTGATTGAGAATGGAAATGATAAGCTACTGCCTGTCCAATATCTGGCTATTCATGAGGGACTTTTAAAAGGTGAAGACTTGCTTGTTGTAAGTGCAACGGGAAGCGGTAAGACATTAATAGGTGAGCTTGCAGGAATCACTCAGGCCCTAAACGGTAAGAAATTCATTTTTCTGACGCCGCTGGTTGCCCTTGCAAATCAAAAATATCGGGATTTCAAAAGGAAGTACAAGAAACTTGGCTTGAATGTAGCTATTAAAGTTGGTCGAAATCGTGTCAAGGCAAAAGGGGAGTTGAAATTACCGGATTCAGATGTTTCAAATGCGGATATTGTGGTTGCAACTTATGAAGGAATTGACTTTTTACTTAGAAATGGAAATTCAAATACTTTAAGCAATTTGGGTGTTGTCCTCATTGATGAAATTCATATGATTGATGATGAGGACAGAGGTACTCGCTTGAATGGATTGATTAAAAGAATAAAGAACTTATATCCGTCCACTCAGATTATTGGTTTATCCGCAACAGTTAAAAATCCGGAATTCTTGGCCAATGAATTCAATATGAAATTGGTGGAATATCCAGACAGGCCAGTTCCATTGGAGAGACATCTGGTCTATATGAGAAGCGAATCATCCAAACGTCATTTGATGGCTAAATTGGCTAAAAAGGAATTCAATACTAAATCTAAAAAAGGTTATAGGGGACAAACCATAATCTTTACTAATTCAAGGCGCAAAACTCATAAGATTGCAAATTTCCTTCAGGAAAAGCATGTCAATGCGGCCGCATATCATGCAGGTTTGTCTTATTATAAAAAGGAAAAGATAGAAAAGGATTTTGACAGAGCCCGATTGTCTGTTGTTGTAACAACTGCTGCTTTGGCTGCAGGCGTTGATTTTCCGGCTTCACAGGTAATATTTGATTCCCTGGTGATGGGTAATAAATGGATTAATCCAAATGAATTTTCACAGATGCTGGGTCGTGCCGGAAGGCCAAGCTATCACGACCGGGGAATAGTCTATCTGCTTCCTGAGATAGGCAATGATTTTGCAGGGGAAAGTGAAGAGGCAAAAGCTCTGGACTTGCTTGAAAGTAACAGTGAAGATGTATTCATTGAATATGATGAGGAAAGTTCTTATGAACAGATTCTTGCTGATATTTCATCCACTTCAATTAAAAATATGGATGAATTAAATAAATTTTATAAGGATATTGATGTTCCGGTTAGTTTGGATATTGCAATTCGGGAAATGAAAGAGTTAGGTTTAATAAGTGATGATTTTAAAATAACTAAATATGGAAGAGCTACATCGGTATCATTTTTAAGTATAGGTGATGCTGAATTTATAAAAAACGCTCTTGACGATTGGGATTATTTGATTAATTATGTTAGATTGTCTCCAATGTATAAAAATAAGCAGGAATATGATAAGCTAATGGTTAAAGTTATTGCTATGGCTTTGGATTTGGAATTATTTGAAAATGCTTATTTATCTTCAGTAGTCCATAATCAGATAGCCAATGCATTGAAAATCAAGTTTTCAACCAGATTGTTTGCGGAGTCAACTTTGGATATCATTTCATCAGGTGAAGCTCTGGATAAACTGGATTCCAAGTTTCAGGATGCATTGATACGTCTTCAAAGTGACTTTTTAAAATGCAATTGCCAGGATAGGCCATTTTGCAGATGCATGCAACTTGGAATATCTGAATTAATTATTCATGAACGTTTGAAAGGCAAGGATCCGGTTGACATATCAAATAAGTTATTCAGAAAGTATCAGATTCAAGTTTATCCGGGGGATATATTTTCATGGTTGGATAATTTCGTTAAAAACTTGGATGCTATTAAAAGAATAGCCAATGCTTTTAATCGTAAAAATATTGAACGTAAAACTTCTTATTTAATTAAAAAAATAGAAAATGGTTAGAAAAATGTTTGTAGAAGATAAAATTTTAATTGGCGGTGATGTTTATTTACTGCCAAAAATGGCAAATAGACATGGTTTGATTGCAGGTGCAACAGGGACTGGTAAAACAATAACACTTAAAACACTCGCCGAGTCATTCAGTGATTTGGGTGTACCTGTGTTTTTAGCTGATATGAAAGGTGATGTTTCAGGACTTGCAAAAACAGGTGAAATGAATGATAATGTAGCTAAAAGGATTGAAGGATTGGATTCTTTTAAACTCAAATCTTATCCTGTTGAATTCTGGGATTTGTTCGGTCAAAAAGGTTTGCCTGTACGTGTAAGCTTATCCGAAATGGGACCAACATTACTGTCTAAGATTTTAAACCTGACGGAAGCCCAAAGTGGTGTTTTAAACATCGTATTTAAAGTCGCTGATGAAGAATCTTTACTTATTATCGATATTAAAGATTTAAAGTCAATGATTAATCATGTTGTTGAAAATAAGGATGTTTATGAACCTAAGTATGGTGCAATTGCAGCCAAATCCGCCAATACGATTTTAAGAAACTTATTGACTTTGGAAGATCAGGGAGGAAACGATTTCTTCGGAGAGCCTGCCTTGGATTTAAATGACTTTATAAGAGTTGATGATTCTGGCTGTGGTGTAATCAATATATTGGACGCTCAAAAGTTATCTCTGTCTCCTGAAATTTATTCATCATTCTTGCTTTGGATGCTTTCTACTTTATATGAACAGTTGCCTGAAGTGGGAGATGCTGATAAGCCTAAATTTGTATTCTTCTTTGATGAAGCTCATTTGATTTTTGATGATATGGGTCCTGAATTCTTAAAGAAAATTGAACAGATTACTCGTTTGATTCGTTCAAAAGGTGTGGGCTTATACTTTATTTCACAATCTCCATCAGATATTCCTGATGAAATTTTAGGTCAGTTGGGTAACCGGATTCAGCATGCTCTAAGGGCATACACTCCTAAAGACCAGAAATCAGTTAAGGTTGCTGCTGAAACATTCAGAGCTAATCCTGAATTCGATACTGCAGATGTTATTTCTAACTTGGGAATCGGTGAAGCATTGGTGTCAGTTTTGGATGCTGATGGTGTTCCGGGCATTGTTCAAAAGGTTAATATTGTAGCTCCACAATCCTATATCGGACCTATTGACGATAATTTAAGGGCGGAATTGATTAACCTGTCTGAATTTAAGGATAAGTATCTTGAAGCGGTTGACAATGAATCCGCTTATGAAATTCTTGCAAACAAAATCAATCAAAGCGAAAATATTGAAAGTGAAGTGCCTCCGGCTCCTCCATCAAGTGAGGAAGTGCCTCCGCCAGCCGAACGGGCTCCTCAAAATCAACAGAATGAATCTCCGTCACTTGGTGGCTTTGATTTGGGAAGCATTTTGGGCGGCGGTCAGCCTGCAGGCAAAAGAACCAAAAAGACTGCTCAGCAAAAAGCAGTTGAAAAGGCAGCTACTACTGCAGCCAATACTGTTGCACGTGAAGTAACCAAAGGAATTATGAGGGGACTCTTCGGTCAGATGAAGTGATTGGTATGCCGCACCCACATGTTAATGTAATTTCCGACATGGAAGATGTATCCAAATTGATAGATATAATCTATGAATCCAAAATTAGCTATGTCAGAAGCAATTTAAGCATACATCTTCATGAAAGCCAGATAAAATTGCTGAAGAATGTACATAAACACTCCAAAAAACATCACAGAAATGTGCGTGTAAGGCAATATGCAAAAATTTCTGAGGATGATAATCATTTCAAAATGCATTCAAAGCTGTTTCTTAAAAGTTATGAGAAACTGGCCCGAAAAAATTTGGTTGAAATACTGGATGTTGATGATTTGTCATATGATGTAGTTTTAACTGAATATGGTGAGGAAATACTTTCAGAAATTAAGAAATTGGAAAGCGAATGGGCTGAAATCGCTGACTGCAATTTGGAGGAGTTGCGAAAAGTTGCTCTGAACACTTTTGAAATTACATACAAATTCAAGAAAAATCAGAAATTCCAATTCTGAATGGACATGCTATTGAGTGGTAAGCATTCTTTACTTCTTCAATAGCTTTTTTTCTGTTTTTGAAATAATATAGGTGACTTTCACATTCACAGTCACTGCAGCCAAAGTCTTTTATTAGTTCATTATTTTTTGCTAATTCCTGGGATATGTCACATTCTACCCTCTTATCTAGGTTATATATTACTTCAATCACATCATTATCCTTCAATAGGTAATCAATATGCCAGTGATATTTTTTTGTTTTGGAAATGTGTCTTTTCACTCGGGATTCCAAGCTGTTCATGGCTGAGCCTACATAAACATAATAACCATTTTTGAAATCAGTTTCTAGTTTTTTACCTATTTTCAAGTGCTGATTTTCATCAACTTCAATTATCAGACAGTAGCATCCTTTCATCAATCTATTATTTTTTTCTAATGTTATTATATTTTTACCTCATGAAATAAATATTTATATGAGCTTGTTATTATAATATAAGAAAGTAATATTGTTTAAATCGGTAATAGATAGATTTAAAAACTACTTATTATAAAATAAATAATATAAACTAATGCTGGTGTAAACTATGAATTATTATGAATATGAATATGACAAAATTGATGTGCTTGACAAGGTAATGTCATTTATTGGCAGTAGACAGTATGGAAATGCGCTTGAATTTATAGATAATCTGGATTTATCACAATGTAGTGATCCATTAATTTCAATGAGCAGAGCACAATGCTTTTTAAGACTTGGTAAAAAGGAAGAAGCATTTGATATGTACAGACAAACTATATGTTTATGTGATGAAAAATTAAAGGAAAATAATGATCCTTTTATTTTAAATATTAAAGGCAATTGTAATCTGATTTTAAAAAAATATGTTGAAGCAATTGAATGTTATGATAAAGTATTGGCAATAGATGATGAAAATACTCTAGCTTTAAGCTTTAAATCTGTTGCATTAATAAGATTGGATGAACAGGATGCTGCCTTTGATTGTTTGGAAAGGCTTTTGGAAATCGATTCTTCTAATAATGATATTAAATTATTCAAGGTTCAATATTTAAACACAATTGAAAAATATGAGGAGTCATTGAAAATACTTGATGAAGTATTGAACGATTCCTTTGAATATCCTCAAGCCTATATGCTAAAAGCCGATGCATTGCTTGAAACAAGACGTATCAATGAAGCTTTTGACAATGTTAATAGATCATTGGAATTAAATCCAAACGTTTCTTATTCATGGTACTTAAAAGCAAAGATTTTAATGGAAAAATCTGATTTTGAAAATGCATTAAAACATTTTGATAAAGCATTGGATATTGATAATAATGTGGATTGTTATTTATTTGATAAGGCTTCCTGTTATTTGAATTTATCCAAGTTTGATGAAGCATATAAAACATATGAAAAGGCTTTTAAATTGAATCCTCATAGCGGAGGAATTTCAAATTCAGAAATTTTTTTGGATTTCATTAAAGACTTGAGAGTAATAACTAAAAACAAGTTGAAATAAATATGTTAACATGGAATATAAAATAAAGTCAAAAGGTCATAGAAATGTATCTTCTCTCCATAAATCTACATTTGAGATAACAAAGGATTTGGAGATTGGACCAACTGCAGATTGTATTATCGGTGTGGATATGGATCAATCAATGTTAAATTTTTCAGATGAATTTAAAAATAAAATAGCTAATTCCAATACTAGAATTCAAGTTTTATTGGATACTCCTAATGCTCATGATGAGATAATAGGTTTTGGTCATGAAGATTTAACTTTAACCCATCCTACAGATATTGTTTGCAGAACTAGTGATTTTACATGTCCAAGAACATTAATGATTAAATCCGATAAGGCGGCTCGTGACCTTAATTCAGATTTAATTAATGATTTAAAAAATGAAGAAATTTTAGAAGTTACTATTAAAATCCTCGAATAATAGTTAACTTTATATAATGCTTAAAACATATTTACTAATAACTACTTTTGTTTTTTGCGGGGGTGGTCGAGCGGTCAAAGGCGCTAGGTTGAGGGCCTAGTGGGTTAGTCCCTTCGCGGGTTCAAGTCCCGTCCCCCGCACTAGTTTTCAATAATTTTTCACTAACTATTTATGTTTTGAAATCAAAATTATATTTAAAAATTAATTATGGTGATAAACTATGAAAGCAGTTATTCCTGCAGCAGGTTTCGGTACAAGATTTTTGCCTGCTACTAAGGCACAACCGAAAGAAATGTTGCCTGTTTATGATAAACCAACTATTCAGTATGTTATTGAAGAAGCAGTAGCTTCCGGTATTGATGATATTTTAATTGTTACAGGTAGAAATAAGCGTTCTATCGAAGATCATTTTGATAAATCTTTTGAACTTGAACAGACTTTGCAAAGCGCAGGCAAGGATGACCGTTTAAAACAAGTTCGTGCAATCACTGATTTGGCAGATATTTGTTATGTGAGACAAAAAGAGCAAAAAGGACTTGGTGATGCTATTTACTGTGCTAAAAAACATATCGGTGGAGAATCATTCGCTGTTCTTTTAGGAGATTCAATTACTAAAGGTCCTACTCCATGTACAAAACAACTGATAGATGTTCATGACAAATATGGGGCATCAGCAATCTCTCTTGAAGAGGTACCATATGAAAAAGTGGAAAGATATGGTATAATTAAGGGAAATGAAGTTGAAAAGGACGTTTATGAAATAACAAAACTTGTTGAAAAACCTCTGGCTCATCAGGCACCATCCAATCTGGCCATTATGGGACGCTATGTTTTAACTCCGGACATTTTTGATAAGATTGATGAAACCGAACCTGGTGTCGGCGGTGAAATTCAACTGACTGATGCATTATCTAAATTAGATAAGATTTATGGAAATACCTTTGAAGGTAAAACCTACGATATTGGAAATCGTGTTGAATGGTTGAAAACTTCCATTGAATTTGCTCTAGATGATGAAGAATATAAAAAAGATTTAATTAATTATATGAAATGTATGATTAATAAATGCGAATAATTAATATGTGCCCTTATTCAAGGGCTATTTATACTTTTTTTCATGTGAATTAAATGCATTACAGATTAATTAAAAAGACCGGAGATGAAATTTCTCCATTAGGCTTTGGAGCTATGAGACTGCCTCTTAAGAATGGCAGGATTGATAGGGATAAAGCTAAAGAATTAATTTATCATGCTATAGATTTAGGCGTTAATTTCATTGACACGGCATATCTTTACGGTGATAGTGAAACTTTTTTGGGTGAGGTTCTTAAAGGGGAGTATGCAGAAAAAGTTAAAATCTGCACTAAGCTGCCTGCCATAAACGTTCGAAAATATGAAGATATGGAAGAAATTTTATCTGAACAGCTTAAAAGACTTCAGAGAGATTCTATTGATTATTATTTAATTCATGCCGTTGATTTAAAGGCAATGAACAGACTTTTAAAAAAAGATTTAATCAAATTCTTAAATAAGGCTCAAAGTGAAGGTAAAATCAAGCATATTGGCTTTTCATATCACGGCCCTAAAGAGGAATTTTCATTATTGATTGATGCTTATGACTGGGATGTGGTGATGGTTCAGTATAATTATTTCGATGAGAATGTCCAGGCCAGTGTTGAAGGCATCGATTATGCAGCTTCAAAAGGCATGGGTGTTTTTGTAATGGAACCTTTAAAGGGAGGTATTCTCGCAGGAAAAATGCCCAAGCAGGTTGAAGAAATATTTAAAAAAGCCAATCCAAACAAAAGCAATGCCCAATGGGCGATGGAATGGGTTTTGAATAATCGCAATGTAACTTGTGTCTTATCTGGGATGAACTCCTTTGAACAGCTTGGGGAAAATCTGGAAATGGCCCATAAAACCACTCCATTATCTATGAGCTTTGAAGATTTGGAAACTGTTGAACTTGTTAAAAGGGTAATGAGAAATTCCTTAAAAATCAACTGTTCAACATGCGGCTATTGCATGCCATGTCCTCAGGGCGTAAATATTCCAGAGTGCATGAAAATATATAATGAAAAATATCTGTTTGACCATAAGGGTTTTATAAATCAGTCCCTCATCGATTATTTCCAGTATGTGGGAGGTATAATGGGTAGTTCCGGAAATGCAGGTAAATGCAATGGCTGCGGTAAATGCTTAAGGAAATGTCCTCAAAAATTGGATATCATTTCTGAATTAAAAAAGGTCAAAAAAGAGTTTGAATTTCCTGGAATGGACTATATTTTGTCATTTGTTCGCCGTATCGGTTTTCCCCTTTATAGGATATTTGTCAAATTGTTGAACCGTTAATTTTTCCATATTCTATCATTTATTTCTTCCCATTCCTGGGATTCAACTACATCATAGCTTTCTCGCCATAATTTTTGTCTTACAATATTTGTTGTTTCGGTAAAAATATGATTGTTTCTTCTTTTCAAAAAGTAATCATATAAATCATATGGCATGGTTATCACATTTTTTTTAGTTAATGATTTATATTTTTTTAAATTCTATTTAAAGCTTGTTGAGCGCACTGATAAATATTGTTCTCACTGAAACATAGTATTTATAGTTTTCTCTATCTAAAATACTCAGATTTTTTAATTATTTTTTCAAAATTATAATAAATTTAATATATTTTAAAATCTAATCTTAATTTATAGGTGGAATAATGAAATTAGAAGAATTATTAGCTCCATGTCCAAAGTGTGGTTCAAAAGATAAGATAGCTCATAGAAAAATGTTGGACAACCATCGTGCCCATGCAGAAATGGAAACTGTCAAATGTGAAGAATGTGGCTACATTTTCTTTGTAAATGAAAATATGGACGAAGATGAGAAAAAGAAATTATTGAATGAATTAAATAAAGTATATTGATAAAATGACATTTCATGTAATGATTATCCCTACACTTAATTGTCCGTCAAATTGTAAATACTGTTGGGGTTCGGAAAATAAAAAAGAAATGATGGATATTGAAATTATTGACCAAATCATCGTTTGGTTAAAAGATTTTAGAGATGATAATGTTCATTTCACATTCCATGGTGGTGAACCCCTTCTTGCAGGATATGATTTTTATAAAGAAGCTTTAGAAAAATTATCCAAACTTGAGAATTTGGATGGATTTTCCTTACAGAGCAATATTTGGCTTTTGACAGATGAATTAATTGATTTATTTGTTGAATATAATGTTGTTGTAAGTACAAGTATTGATGGACCAAAAGAAATCAATGATTATCAGAGGGGTGAAGGTTACTTTGATAAAACAATGTCTAAATATGAGCTTGCTAAATCTAAAGGCTTAATAATCAACTTTGTTTTAACTGTAACTGATTATTCAAAGGATTTCTCAGATGAATTGTATGAATTTTTTAAAGGCGAGAAAATGAACTTAAAGATTCATGCTGCTCTGCCGTCTCTAAGAGGAGATAATGCAGACCCTTGGGCACTTGACCAAGAAGAACATGGAAAACTTCTTGTTGATTGGTTAGATAAATATCTTTATGATTTGGATAAATTTACAATCATGGATTTGGATCATATCTGTAAAAGTGCTTTAAGAAGACGAGGAACTCTTTGTACCTTTGCAGACTGCATTGGAACTACTTTGGCTGTTGGTTCTGATGGTTCAATTTATCCATGCTATAGGTTTGTTGGCATGCCAGAATATGTTCTAGGAAATGTTGCGAATAATCCTAGCTTTGATGATTTAAAAGAATCTGATGCATGGGCAAAACTTCAGGAATTTAGGGATTATGTTGATGAAAACTGCAAAAAATGTAAGTATGTTAAATATTGTGAAGGGGGATGTCCTTATAATGCAATTGTTGCACATCATACTCCTCAAGCAGTTGATCCTCAATGTGATGCATATAAAATAATATTCGGTGAAGTTTCAAAAAGAATGAATAAAGAATTTGCAAAGTCTGCTTTTGGAATGGGTGCACCTGCATCTAGAAAAGAGGGTGAACCATTTAGCATTATGGATTTGGCTATGAAACCGTAAGGGTGTTTTTAATATGATTTGTGATGATTGTAAATTTTTGGAAGTTAGAGACAAGTACAAAATTGTCTGTAAGATTAATGAACATCAGCTATTAGATGTCAAACAATGCATGAATTTTCAAAAGAAGGATGAGGATTAATCTCTTCTTTAATTTTTTTTTGTGAAAGTCTCACTTGGGATTTTAAAGAATCATTGTTACTTTTTGTGATTTATATAAAATATCAAATGTCTATATTTGCCTTTAAAATATGTTTAAAATATAAATTCAAACTTTTTTTACCTAAATTAATATGATAAACTTACAATTTGATTAAAGAAGTTATATTTTGATGAAGTATTTGAAATTGGAAGAAATACTTTGAAATAATTTTTTCACTGAGTAATACAGAGTATATAAATGAATTCAAAAAAAGTAATACTTTTATAGTAAGATATACAAATAGTAATACTGGGTATATAAATGGATTCAAAAAAAGTAATACTTTTTGGCTGTGGGTATTACTTTCTATTTGACCCAGCATTTATTTTTTTTAATTATGTCTCATGATGAGGGATTTTAATTGAAAAATTTTTCAGTAATACTGGGTATATAAATGGATTC
>JAFZMD010000045.1 GCA_017553445.1 Methanobrevibacter sp.
TCACTTACAACTAACAACAAAACTGTCAACATCACTGCAAAATCAGACATTCCAAAAGATATTCTTTGGGATGGTAAATTACTATTTATCCTCCCAAACGGTACTGAAATTAATGCAAGTTATGCAACTAATGGAACCTGGTGGGCATTGCATACATTTGATGATGCCGGTGACTATAACGTCAATGCATCATATATCGGATTGGACAATGTTACCATTAATAACGCAACCATATGTATTATGAATGTTATCCCAATCAATACAAGTGATATAAGCATTTTTGTTGGAGATGTTGCCAATGTTATTGTATACGTACCTGAAACCATTAACGGCCAAAACATAACAATCACCGTCAACAAAACTTCAAAAAACGCTACCGTTAATGATGGTGAAGCAAAAGCCAATTTCACTGATTTGCCTGTTGGAGAGTATTTAATCACAGTGGATTATTTGGGTGATGATTATAATTGTGCTAATTCTACCAATGCAACGTTAACTGTCAGTAAAATACCTACAGAGATTTCCATTGAAAACAAAACACTGGATTTATTTCTTGAAGCTTCCGTTAATAGTGGAGCTACGTTAATTCCTGCAGGTGCAGGTAATTTAACTTACACTTCAAGCAATCCTGGTGTTGCTATTGTTGAAAATGGTAAGATTAAAGGTATTAGGCAAGGTAAAGCTAATATTACTGTTTCATTTGCAGGTAATGAAAATTACACTGCTGCAGAAAATAAGACTATTGCTGTTACCGTTAACTTGAACGATGCCAGCGTCACTGTAAACAATGAAACTTTGAATTTAGAAATTGGTCAAAATTTCACCATTGTTGCAACCACCACACCAGAAGGAGTAAATGTAACTTATGTTCAGGATGACTCCGGTGTTTACATTGTTGATGAAAATGGTGTTGTCACTGCATTAAAAGAAGGCGAAGGTTCAATTATAGTTAAAGTTGGCGGTACCGACGTTTACGCTGAAAATTCAACCACAGTTAATGTTACTGTAAGTAAAGTTCCTACTGAAATCACTGTTAATCAGACTTCATTAGACTTATTTATTGATAATAAAACTGCCATTATTGCCACCCTAACTCCTGCCGATGCAGGCAATGTCACTTACATCTCAAGTGACAAATCTGTTGTTACTGTTGATGCTGATGGCACAGTTATTGCTCATAATGAAGGGAATGCTACTATTACTGTCAGCTTTGCTGGTAATAATAAGTATGCAGCTGCTAAAAATAAAACAGTTAACATTATTGTCAGACCTAAATCTAAGGAAAACGCCACCATTAGTGTTGATGCTCCTGAAGTGACTGAAGGTGAAAACGCTACCGTTACCGTAACCTTGCCTAAGGACGCTACCGGAAAGGTAACAATTGGCAATGAAATTATTCCTATCATTAACGGTACTGCAAGTGCTGTTTTAACCAACTTGCCTGTTGGAAACACTACTGTTCCTATTACATATTCCGGCGATGACAAGTACAACCCAATAGAAACCGAAGTTACAGTAACTGTAAAAAAAGACACTTCAGACATAATCATTGCCCCAGATGTAACCAAATACTACAAAGGCACTGAAAGATTTGTTGTAACCGTAACAGATCATAAAGGCAATCCTTTAGCTGATAAAACAGTCGAAATCAACATTAACGGCAAAACATACACCAGAACAACTGATGCAAACGGTACTGCAAGCATGGCAATAGGCCTGCCAAGCAACACATATAATGCAACCGTAACTGTCGACAATCAAACCGTAAACTCAGCCATTACCGTTTTATCCACTGTAAACGGTACCGATATCATTAAAATGTATAGAAACGGCACACAATACTATGCAACATTCATTGACAGCGAAGGCAAATACCTAAAAAACGGAACAACAGTCAAATTCAACATCAACGGCATAATGTATGAACGTAAAATATCCGGCGATAAAGGTCTAGCAAAATTAAACATCAACCTGCCGGCAGGTGAATACATAATCACTGCAATAAACCCTGTAAACGGTGAAATGGAGGCAAACAACATCACAGTCTTATCCACAATTACAGAAAACAAAGACATTACCAAATACTACAAAAACGCAACACAATACACCATTAAAGTATTGGGTGCAGACGGCAAAGCTGTCGGTGCAGGCCAAACCGTTAAATTCAACATCAACGGCGTATTCTACGAAAGAAAAACCGATGAATCAGGTACTGCAAAATTATCCATCAATCTACCTGCAGGCGATTACGTAATCACTGCCGAATACAACGGGTGTAAAGTTGCAAACAACATCACAGTATTGCCAGTATTGTCTGCAAAAGACATTACAATGAAATATCATGACGGCACCCAATTCACTGCAACACTTGTCAACGGTCAGGGAAAACCTTATGCAGAACAGAAAGTACAGTTCAACATCAATGGTGTATTATACAAAAAAGAAACAGACAGTAAAGGTCAAGCAAAATTAAACATTAATTTATTGGCCGGCGAATACATTATAACTTCAAGCTATAATGGATTCAATATTGCAAATAAAATTACAATAAGGGGTTAAATAAAACCCCATTACTTCTTTTTTAATAGATATTACGTCATCACCCAGAATAAAGATTTCAAAAACCGCCAGCAATTAAAGACACACCAAAATTAGATATTATATAAAATATCCCATATGACACCACAACAATCGGAATTGAAAACTTAATGCCCTTTTTAAAGCTTCCATACATAATGACACTTATAATCAGTCCAATCAACAGAGAATGAATTATAAGATAGATTTGGCCTGCAAGAGGTGCAACCATAACCAAATCACTGACCTGACCAAAACTTTCCATGAATTGAGCATAGACACTGACCATACCCAATGCAAAAGGCGTGGCAACAACAGCCGAAATTATCAAAAACATCACAGCCATCATAACCGAAGACTTTCTCTCACGCTTAATTGCAAGCAAATCCCGCAAATCATCAGAGACATTCATTATCACATCAGCCATACTGGATCCGCTTCTGCGGCCATCAAGAATTATAATAAAAATCCTTTCAAGCTCCCTTGACTTCAAGCGCTTGCTCATTGAAATCCATGCCTCATCAAAGTTTCTTCCCATCCGTATTTCCAAGATTGTCCTACGCATCTCATCGTATAATGGCCCTTTGCCATATTTTGACATGTCTTCCATAGCGTTTTCAAAACTGAGTCCTACTTTCAGCATGCTTGAAAGCTGTCTTAAGAAATCCGGTGCCGATTGTTCAATTTTAGTTCTATTCTGTTCCTGTTTAACTGAAACATATGTATATATGGCTGGAAAAATTAAAAATGGTGCAAATAATAATGATGACGGTAAATTCAACATAAAAGAAATACTTACTAGAATAATTTCAGTAACTACTAAAAAAATTACCGTCCAAGCTAAAAACTCTGATGGAGGGGTGAAAATTGAACCGCTTAGTAAAAATTCCTCAAATTTAGATAAATATTTATCTGGAATTTTATTTTCTACAAAATTTGATATAATAAAAACACTTTTGAGTTTCATAGATTTATTATTGGTATCATAGTATATAAAACCCTAGTTATGAGTTAAATCAAATTTATGAAGTTTTTAAAGTATTTCCTTGAAGAAAGAATTTTTAGTTAAAAAAAGTTCTAATTTAATGTCTAATAATTTACAAGAAAAAGAAAATTCATAAAAAAAACATTTAATCAATGCTCTAATGTGGAATTACAAAGCATAATTCCACAAAAAGCCAAAAAGCATTGATTTTCATCATGGATTATTGTGAATTATGAAAATTCACACAGAATTTAATTAAAAATTCTTAATTGTAATTATTGGAACTACTACTATATAAACATTATTAACGATGTTGAAAATGTTTGTTATAGTCCATTTCAAGAAAGGAAAACACCCATTATCAAAAATAGGATAATATTGGCCATACAATCCTACAAACTTCCATCATCAATTTCAAAACAAACAATCAACATCTGGCAGGTGAAAACGAGGGATTTAAGTATTATCACATATGTTTAGCAACAAATATGATTAATACGATTAATGCCTTCAACAGAATAATTGAAGAAACATTAATTACTAATCGTACTGATAGTTTTAAATCCATGAATTTTCACCCCCACAATTCCATGATGAATATTATGGTAGAAATCATAGAGCACATCACAACTTCTTTTTAAAGCATTATAGTGACATGACATTACATTTTCCCCATAATATCTGAAGAGTGTTTTCACTTAATATATTAAATTTAGCAGTATAAATAAGTTATTCCTATTTTAAAGACTTAATAATTCTTATTTCATTATAATATTGCTTTAAAAGAGTAAAATTATGATGGCATTGAAAAATTGTCGTTACAAAGAAGTTAAAAAAATAAGTAATGAAGGTATTTTTACCCCCCAATAGTAATTTTATGTTCCAGATGAATTTGATATTTTGGATAAAAAAGTTAGTCTTATGTTACTGAAATATTAAAAAATTTAAAAAGTTAGTCTTATATACCTAAAAATATATAATATTACTATGGTTCAAAGAGATTTATATATGAGACAAATTATCCCATTAATTGATAATGAGTTAATCAAAGTGATTACAGGCATTAGAAGATGCGGTAAATCATATATGTTGGGATTGATTAAAGAAGAGCTCATCAAAAGAGGAGTAAAAGAACATAATATAATAATCATTAATTTTGACAGTAAAAAATACAAAAACATCAAAAATAATAATGAACTTGACAAAATAGTTGAAAAATCAGTTAAAAATAAAAAAGGAAAAGTGTATTTATTTTTTGATGAAATCCAAAATGTAAAAAAATGGGAACGTTCAATTGCAGGATATAAAATAGATTATGACTGCGATATTTACATCACAGGTTCAAACTCAAATTTATTATCTGGAGAATTGGCAACACACCTAACCGGAAGATATTATGAAATAAAGATGTATCCATTTTCATATCAGGAATTCCTTAACTTTCATCAAGAATCCAGCAGTTTAGACCTGTTTATGGAATATCTCCAATATGGAGGAATGCCACAAACATTTACGCTTGATGATGCACAAAAAATTAACTATCTTGATGATTTATTTAACTCCATTTTCTATAAAGACATTGTCAGAAGATACCAAATAAGAGATATTGATATCCTCGAAAGACTAACAACCTTTATTTTCGACAACATTGGAAACATATTCTCCGCTTCAAGCATCTCACAATACTACAAAGAAGAAATGAACATTAAAATATCAAACAAAACCATAACAAACTATCTAAAATATCTGGAAAATGCATGCTTTATAAAAAAAGTAAAAAGAGAAGATTTGGAAGGTAAAGGCATTTTGAAATTCAATGAAAAATACTATGTAACTGACCATGGTTTTTGTGAAGCAAAAGCAAAAGGAAACATTGACAATATCGGCCGAGTCATGGAAAACATTGTTTATTTTGAGTTTTTAAGAAGAGGATGGAAAATAACAATTGGAAAAACAAAAAACTATGAAGTAGACTTCGTATGCAGAAAACACAAACAGACAATATACGTACAAGTAAGTTATATACTCGAAAATGATGAAACGATTGAAAGAGAATTCCGACCGTTTTCAAAAATCAAAGACCATTATCCGAAATACATAATAACAATGGACCAATTTGACAGATCTCGTGATGGAGTAAAACACCTTAATCTCCTAGATTTTCTAACAAATGTTGAACTTTAATTTTGGTATTTAAAATTATGATATTGGGATGATACAATCAATAAGAAAAACAATAATCAAGTGAAATCAAAAAAATATGTAAGAGGGTTATTTAATACCCTCTAAGATTTTATAGTAATTTTGTTTGCA
>JAFZMD010000046.1 GCA_017553445.1 Methanobrevibacter sp.
CATATCAATCAATACTATTAAAATTATTGGTGCTGAAATTAAAATAATGAATTCATTATTCAATCTAAATGTTCCATTATATTTTGCCATTTTTAATAAATTAATATATTAGAAGAAACATAATATTGTACAATAATTTTTAATTATATGGGGTAATAAAATTGAAAGCAATTATTTTGAGTGCTGGTGAAGGGTCAAGAATGAGGCCGTTAACACTTACAAAGCCTAAAACAATGTTACCTGTCGCTGGCAAACCAATTATTCAATATAACATAGAATCATTGAAAAATAATGGTATTAAAGATATTTTACTGATTGTAAGATATAAACAAGAAATCGTAAAAGAGTATTTTGGTGACGGATCTGAATTTGGTGTAAATATCACTTATAAAACTCAAAAGGATTTCCTTGGAACGGCCAATGCTATCTCTTACGGTGATGATTTCATTGACGACAGCCTGATTGTCTTAAATGGAGACATTATACTTGATGATGATATCATTGGAGAGATTATCAAAAAATATAATGACTTAAAGCCGGATACGTTAATGGTTTTAACTGAAGTGGATGACCCTTCCGCTTTTGGTGTTGTAGAAATTGAAGATGGAAACATCAAAAGCATTGTGGAAAAACCTAAAAGAGAAGAGGCTCCAAGCAATTTGGTCAATACTGGAATTTATGTCTTTAACAAAGACATTTTTGAAAAAATCGAAAAAACAGAATTGTCTGAAAGAGGAGAATACGAAATTACTGATTCTGTCAGTATGCAGATTGCTGACGGCAAAAAGGTCATAGGCCATAAGACAGATAAGGACTGGATAGATGTTGGAAGACCATGGGAACTTATTGAAGTCAATGAAGAATTAATCGGTAATTTAAAAACTCAAATTAAAGGTAAAGTTGAAAATGGTGCCCATATTCATGGTCAGGTCCATTTGGGCGAAGGAAGTGTTATTAAAGCAGGAGTATACATCGAAGGTAATGTTTACATTGGTAAAAACTGTGATGTGGGTCCTAACTGTTATATTAGGGGTAATACTTACCTTGGTGATAATGTCCATGTCGGTAATGCAGTTGAAATTAAAAACTCAATCGTCATGGAAAATACCAATATTAGCCATTTAAGTTATGTTGGGGACTCTGTAATTGGATCTAACTGTAATATTGCAGCAGGAACCAACCTTGCTAACTTGCGTTTTGACAATGCAAATGTTAAAACCAAAATCAAGGATGAAATTGAAGATAGTGGAAGACGTAAACTCGGAGCCATTATTGGAGACTCTGTAAAAACAGGTATCAACTCAAGTTTCTCTCCGGGTGTAAAAGTCGGTTCAAACTCCACAATCGGTTCAAATGTATTGTTGTATGAAGACTTGCCGTCTGATACGAGAGTATTGTTAAAGCAAACTCATATTATTCAAGATAAAACGAAAGAAAAGAAATAATTAATTAATAAACTAGTGATATTATGGAAAATAAAAAAGACTCTATTGTAATATGCCCTGGTGCTCAAGTGCTTGGTGATGTTGAACTTGGCGAAAATGTTTCTATTTGGCATGGTGCTGTCCTAAGGGGTGATACTGCTCCAATAAAAATAGGAAATAATTCCAATGTCCAGGACAACTGTGTAGTTCACTGTTCAAAAGACTTTCCTGTTGTCATTAAGGACAATGTATCTGTGGGTCATGGTGCAGTTATTCACGGATGCACGCTGGAAGACAATGTCTTGATTGGAATGAATGCAACAGTTTTAAACGGCGCTAAAATCGGTAAAAATTCAATTGTAGGTGCCGGAGCCGTTGTAAGCGAAGGAAAGGAATTCCCGGAAAATAGTCTGATTTTAGGTGTTCCCGCCAAATTGATTAAGCAAGTCACGCCGGAACAGATTCAGCTTATCCAAGTAAATGCAGATAATTATGTAAAACTTTCCAAACAATATAAGGAAGATTAAATCATGAAACCAAGACAAATTGTTAGTGATATGGATTCATATGTCCCAGGAAGATCACAGGATGAAATAGCTGAAGAATTCGGATTGAAAAAAGAGGATATCATTAAATTGGGATCAAATGAAAACCCGTGGGGTCCTTCTCCAAAAGCCATTGAAGCTATTGAAAATGAAATGAATTCAATAAACAGATATCCGGAATCCCAGCTTAAGGAATTGGTTCATCTTGCAGCAGAATATTCTGACGTTAAGGATTCACAGGTCATCATCGGAGGGGACGGCGCTGATGAAATCATTGATGTTTTAGCAAAGACATTTATTGAACCCGGCGATGAATTTATCGTGCCCATACCATCTTACATGTATTACGAATATCTATTAAAGCAGTACGGTGCCAGTCCGGTTTATGCCAGATGGGATTTGGAGAAAAATGCTTTGGACGTAGATTCAATTTTTGAAAAAATTACCCCAAAAACTAAAATGATATTTTTATGCAGTCCAAACAATCCTACAGGCACATTAATCGATAAAAAAGATTTGGTTAAAATAGCCGGCAGCAATCCTGATGTTTTAATCGTCATCGATGAGGCTTACTTTGAATATTCCGAAGTTACAAACAAGGACTTGATTAATGAATATGACAATATTTTCATTATCAGAACAATGTCTAAAGTATTGGGCCTTGCAGGAATGAGGATTGGTTATGGTCTTTCATGCGAAGAGATTATTGAATATATGCACAGAATCAAACCCGTTTTTTCTTTAACCAGACTATCTTATGTTGCGGCGGTCAATACATTTAGGGACAAGGCCTACATTGAAAAATCAATTGCCGATGGAATTGAAAGCAGAGATTATCTCATTGATGAGTTGTCTAAAATCGATTCACTCAACGTATTTCCGTCCAAATCAAATTTCATTTTGATTGGAGTTAAGGATACGGGTTATACTGCTTCTGAAATCACACGTGAATTCATGAAAAGAGGCATAATTGTACGTGACTGCACTTCATTTAAGGGTTTGGATGAATATTGGATAAGGATTAGTATTTGTACAATGGATGAGAATAGAAAATTCATTGAAATTGTTCATGAGGTAGTAGGTTAATGTATGTGGGCGGAACTTTAATATCTTCGGTTGAATTTCATGGAAACATGTCATTGGTTATTTTCATGTCAAAATGCCCTTTGGCATGCAGGTATTGCCATAATGTAGAGCTATTGGAAGATGATACTCAAAGAACCTTTGAGGATGTCAAATCAGAAATTGACAATGCGGCCGATTTCATCGATGCTGTAGTAATATCTGGCGGAGAACCGTTGATGCAGTTGGATGCACTAATAGAGCTGTTCACCTATATTAAAAGCATTGACCTTAAAACAAAGCTTGATACAAGCGGCATTTATCCTGAAAAAATTGAAAAATTATTGGAATTGGAATTATTGGATTTCGTATCCCTTGATGTTAAGGCGCCTTTTGAAAAGTATAGGAAAGTCACCGGTACCAATATCGGTTCGCAGGTTAAAAAATCAATGAAACTTCTAAATAATGATTCAAATGTTCGTTTGGAGCTTAGGACAACTTACGTTCCAACCCTTCACACCAAAAAGGACATACATAATCTTGTCAATGATGTTGAAGGAGATATCTATACAATTCAGCAGTTTAGAAATAAAAATGTTTTAGATCCTGCTTTGGAAAAAGTGGATGTTCCAAATCCTCATGATTTGGTTAAACTGGCTCGAGATATCAAGCCATTGTTTGATGGTGTCGTTAAAGTCAAAACAGGGGAATTCGGAGAGCAGGTAATTGAGTAGAATTTGAGGGAGGTCCAAAATAATGCCTATTTTATCATTTTCCAGTAATGATATAGATGTAATAACCGGTAAAAAAAGAAGAACCATTCGTAAACTTTGGAA
This sequence comes from Methanobrevibacter sp., assembly GCA_017553445.1. Lineage (GTDB taxonomy): Archaea > Methanobacteriota > Methanobacteria > Methanobacteriales > Methanobacteriaceae > Methanocatella. Next base: position 3,868 of record JAFZMD010000046.1, read on the forward strand.
AACTCCTCTTAAAAAAGGTGACAGACTATATTGCTATTGGAATTTGGTTTCAAAAGAGAAGATGAAAATTTTTGAAGCCATTGTCACTGATGTTGAAGACATTTCTTTTGAAGATATTATTGGCAATGATGAAGTTGCACGCGAGGAAGGATTTAAAGACTCAAATGAAATGTTAAAGGAATTTAAAAAGATGTACGGCGGACGTGTTGACGGATCTGACAAATTCCAGATAATCTATTTTGAAAAATTGGACATCGATGACTGGAAAGGAGATAAAATCGATGAAAAGTCAATGATAACCAAACGTGCGGATATTCTTTTTGACAGCGGTAAATTTGACAAGTCAACAATGTGTTATGATGCGGCCTTAAGAATCGATCCTCATGACGTTTATCTTTTAAATAAGCAGGGAGATAACCTTTCAAGATTAGGTCAATTTGATGAAGCTATTGGATGTTATGACAAGGCACTGGAAATCGAACCGGATAACGTATACATTTTAAACAATAAGGCTATTGCTCTTTTAAATGCAGGAGATTTGGAAGGTGCATTTAAATCAAGCACCATTGCCTATAACTATTCTCCAAGCAGTCCGATTGTTTTATATTGGAGAGGATTTATTTTGGAAGTCTTGGGTGAATATGATAAGGCTTTAAGAGTTTATGACAAGCTCATTGTCATTGACAGTGAAAATCCTGAAGTGTGGAACTCCAGAGGAAACCTTCTAACAGATATGGGCCGTTTGGAAGAAGCAATTGAATCATTTGACAGGGCTGTTGAAGTCTGTCTGGATGATTCTGAAATGGATGCAGATGCAATTAACCGGATGGGCAATGCTTATATTGATTTGGGCAAACTTGATGAAGCCCTAGAATGCTTTAATACAGCTATCTCTTTAGAAAAAAACAATATCGACTTTTTATTAAACAAAGGTGTTGTATTGATGGAACTTGGCAAGTTTGAAGAAGCTGTTGACAGTTTCAATAAAGTTTTGCTTAGAAATCCCGACAATGAGGATGCATTTTTCCTGAAAGAGGAATGTTTGGATAACTTCTAATGAATGCCATTATGTTTTTTAATTATTTTAAAAAAGAGTTCGTTATTTTTGTTATAAAACTATATTTTAATTCTTAAAAAGTAAAATTGTGAAGTAAAAAATTACTTCAACTATTCTTTGTATTTTTTGATTAAGCCAAGACCCCATTTGGTCATTTCATCGGCTTTTTCCTGTGAATCGCTTTCTGCAAAGCATCTGAAAATAGGTTCGGTACCTGAAGGTCTAATGATGACCCAACCATCTTCTTTTAGGATTTTAACGCCGTCTGTCAAATCCAATTTGAAATCGGTTGTGGTTTTGATTTCTTCAGCAATGCTGTCCATGACGGATTGTTTTAAATCGTCTGCACATTCGATTTTGGTTTTACTTGCATAATAAATCGGAAGTTCGGCCACTAACTCAGATAATGCTTTTTTCTCTAAAGCTAAAGTTTCTAAAATTTTAGCAACAGTCATTACCGCATCTCTTCCGTATACAAAGTCCGGGAAAATCAAGCCTCCGTTTTCTTCTCCACCAAAGAGTCCATTTCTTTCATGTAATTCACGTGCTACAAGTAAGTCTCCGACTGCTGTGGCGATTACTTCGCCGTTGTATTCTTCTGCTATATCATAAATTGCCTGGGATGTTGCAACGGTAGTTACGATAATTCCCCCATTGTTTTCTTTAAGCATTTGCTTTTCGACAAGTGTGAATGTTTTATCTCCTAAAACAAAATTGCCTTTTTCATCGATACAGATAGTTCTGTCAGCATCACCGTCGTGAGCAATACCGATATCAGCGCCCAATTCTTTTACAACAGAAATTAACTCTTGTAAGTTTTCTTCAATAGGTTCTGGGTCACGGCCCGGGAAAGCTCCATCTGCCTGACAGTTGAGGGTTGTTAGTTCACATCCTAATTTGCGGATTAAATATGGGGCGGTATAAGCACCAGCACCGGAACCGCAATCAAGAACTACTTTTAATTTTGCTTCACGAATAGCTTCAGCATCAACTTTTGATATTGCTTCGTCAACATATTCATCAATAACTTTATCATTGTGGTAAATTTGACCGATTTCGAACCATTCTGCTCTTTTTGGTTCGCTGTCAAAGTATAATTCTTCAATGGCAAGATCCATTTCATCAGGAATTCCAATACCATATTCATCTAAAAATTTAATACCATTGTATTTTGGGGGGTTGTGTGAAGCGGTAATCATTACTCCGCCGTCATAATATTTGCGAACGGCATATTGCACACCGGGTGTAGGCAGGATTCCTAAATCCACAACATCACAGCCTGATGATAAAAGACCGGCCTTTACGGCTTCCATTAACATTGGGCTTGTTGTTCTTGTATCTCCACCGACTGCAACAGTACCTTGAATTTGTGTTCCATAACAGGCAGCGAGTCTTGCTGCGAATTCTGGAGTCATTACGTCATTTGCAGTTCTTCTAACTCCAAAAGTTCCGAATAATCTTTTTTTATCTGACATAATAATAAATTCCTATAAGTTTAATTATTAATAATTTTGTTTTTTGGTTAATAAAAAAGTATTTGTTATTCGATGATTTTCAAACCATCTCCACTTGACAAAACTATTTCCAGCTCATTGTTATACTCGGTAACTGTACCAACAACATTGACTTTTTTATCCTTAAAATCCTTTATTTCCAAGCTATTCGATTGCATCTGTGCAATCTGGCTTTCAAAAATGATTAAGGGCATTTGTCCCGTTCCGTCGTTAATGGTTAAAAAATAGCTGCTCCCGCTTTTCGATGATTTGACATCGCTGACAACACAGTTAATGCTTACCTCTTCATCTATCATTGCGCGGTTTATATCTTCAATTTTAACTTCTTTAACTTCTATTGATGGAGTAAATATGATTAATCCAATCAAACCTATTAAAGAAGTTACCAAAGCAATTTTCAATAATTTATCGTCTGTAATATCCATAGTTTTGGATTTGGTTTAATGGTTAATAAATTAGATAGGATTTCATCAGGTTATATTGTGGCAACTTAGAATTTTCTGTTGCGCCAGTTATATAATTTCCTTTGTTTTTCCTGTTCGGTGTCAATAAAGCTGTACTGGCCTTCTTCTCCGTAGTTTGAAAAGTGAAACATTTTGCTGAAGTATCTGCAGGAATCATCAGGGTCAGTATTCTGTCCGGTCTTTTGACATATCATTCCATAGGCAGACCCTAAACGATGTGTTTGCCAGTAGGTGCAGTTTTCACAGATATTGTCCCCGGGATCCTCTTCAAACAAATCATTGTCTTCTTCAAATTCATCGTCATCTTCACAGCCGTCATTATAGTAATCCTCATAGGGGTCATGCAGCATGTATCCGCATACGCTGCAGGTTAAATCGTCATCAACCGCTGAATTGCAATCGGGACATATCACAGCATCCTTTGAGCATCCGCAATAGGGACATTCATCGTAAAATTCTTCATCAAACTCCATCCCGCATTCCAGACATTCCATACCATCACCCTATTGTGCATCATACATTGAAAGCAATCTCTCAACGGTATCAACGTCTCCGGGACCCTTATCCTTTCTGATGTTTTTGACAACCGGAAATCTTATTGAATAGCCTGTTTCGTATTCCGGCGATTCGACAATTTCTGAAAATGCAATTTCCAAAACGATTTTAGGCTCAACAACAATCTCACGGCCTTTTGTTGAAATTTCAAGTTCTTTCATTTTTCCGGTTAAGTATTCAAGCGTTGCATCGTCAAGGCCTGTTGCGGCATAGGCTACGGTTTTAAACTCATCATTGTCATCCCTTAATGCTACAAGATATGATCCGACGAAATCTCCTCTTTTTCCTATGCCGTATGTTCCGCCAACGACAATCATGTCAAGGGTTTCAGGTTCTGCCTTATATTTAAGCATTTTTTTGCCTCGGATTCCCGGAATATATGGTTCTGATGCATTTTTAATCATAATTCCTTCATGATGTGCTGCTATGGATGAATTAAAGAGTTCTTCTATTTCATCGATGTTATCTGGAGTACCGACAATCATGGTACTTAAATTCATTGCATCATCTGAGGTATCAACAATCTCTTCCAAAGTTTTACGCCTAATCATAAGCGGTTCATCAATCATAGGTTCCTTATAATATAATAAGTCAAATAAGTATAATTTCAATGGAACATTCTCCATTGCCTCTTCAACATTGTATTTGCGTCTGACCCTATGTAAGATGTTCTGGAAAGGCAGCGGCTTGCCATCACGGGTGGCTATTACTTCCCCTTCAACGATATAATCCTCATGGGGTAAATTCTCATCAAATAGCTCCACGATTTCGGGAAGCGCATTGGTGATGTTTTCCAGTCTTCTTGTGAATATTTTAATTTCTGAGCCATTCCTGTGAACCTGCAGTCTGATTCCATCATATTTGGTCTCACAGATTGCAGTACCTATCTCTGGAATGATTTCGGCTATTGGTGGTGAGAGTTGCGCAAGCATTGGCTTAACCGGAGTTCCTGGAGTCAGGTTAAGTCTGGCCAATCCACTGGCACCTTCTAAAAGGGCGGTTGTTGCAACGACTGAAAAGTCATTGGTAAGCATTTGGGCTCTTTCAACAACTTTATTGTCAATGTCAAATGCCTGTGCGATTGCATCGCGAACAATGCCGTCGCCAACACCAATTCTTAACTCTTCGGTGATTGTACGGGTTAAATATTTTGCTTCTGTAGCTGAAGCCTGTGATAACAATTCCAGAATGATTGAGATTTTACGGTTTGTGGAGCGTGACCCGCTTATCTTTGACAGTTTCTGCAGACTGTTAAAAACAAAGTTAATTGTCAGGGGCTGTGAAAAGAATGTCGTCTGTGATTTTTTGGCATATAATTTGATGCAGGCAAGACCGATGTCTCCTTCGTCACGAACGGCATCTTCAACATTTGCCTGTGTGGTTCCGACAGCCTCTGCTACGGCTCTTTCAACTAATTTGGCACCGATACCTATTTCTTCTGAGCTCCATGCAGGAAAGACTCCTCCTCTAAGCAATAATCCCACTTTGCCGATAGTTTCAGCATCCAGTTTTTTCAGATAGTCTGCAATAATGTCTGTTTTTTCCAAACGCTTTGTTGTAGCTTCCAAAGCGGAATATACATCTACCAGTTCCTGATATTTCATTAGAAATCGCCTTTTGCTATTTTTACTGCACAATATTCTCCGCACATTGCACACATTTCATCATCGTCAAGTTCGCATTTGTCTCTATATTGTCTTGGTTTGGATTTATCGAAAGCCAATTCAAACTGTTTTTCCCAATCGAATTCTTTTCTGGCTTTTGCCATTTCACGTTCCCTTGCCCATACCTGTGGAAGGCCTTTTGCAACGTCAGCTGCTTCAGCAGCTATTTTTGATGCAATGACTCCTTCCTTAACGTCTTCAAGTGAAGGAAGTGACAAATGCTCTGCAGGGGTCACATAACACAAAAAGTTGGCACCGCTAGTTGCGGCTATTGCTCCGCCGATTGCGGAGGTAATGTGGTCATAGCCTGGAGCCAAATCAGTAACGAGAGGACCTAAAACATAAAACGGTGCACCGTGACATATTGTTTTTTGAATTTCCATATTTGCCTTGATTTGGTTCAATGGCATGTGTCCCGGACCTTCCACCATAACCTGAACATCTGCGTCCTGTGCCCTTTTGACAAGGCCTCCAAGGTTAACAAGTTCCTGAATTTGCGGAATGTCGCTTGCATCAGCCAAACAGCCTGGCCTTAAGCCGTCACCAAGTGATAATGTAATGTCATATTCATAGGATAATTCTAAAAGATAATCGTAATTTTCATATAACGGATTTTCTAAATCATTGTGTTTAATCCAGGAAGCCATAAAGGTTCCGCCACGGCTGACAATGCCCATCATACGTTTTTGATTTTCAAGTTTTTCCACCAAATCTTTGGTGATTCCGCAGTGAAGCGTCATAAAGTCAACGCCTTCACGTGCCTGATTTTCAATTGCTTTAAAGATATCATCAGGATCCATATCAATGATTTCTTTTCCTTTAGCTAAAGTAACAACGCCTGCTTCATAAATAGGAACAGTACCTATAATTACATCAATAGCTTCCATTATTTTTTTTCTGAACAGTTTCAAATCAGAACCTGTTGACAAATCCATAATGGCGTCTGCACCGTATTCGACAGCCAGTTTGGCTTTATTGATTTCCAAGTCCAAATCATCGATTTTACTTGATGATCCGATGTTGGCATTGATTTTTGTAGTAAGGCCTTCACCAATACCGCATGCTTTAACGTTGCTGTTGACGTTTTTATGAATAACTACTTTTCCATCAGCTATCAATTTGACTAGCTTATTAACATCAATATTTTCATTTTTTGAAACATCTTCCATTTCGGGAGTGATGTTGCCTTTCATTGCTTCGCTTTTTTGAGTCAATATACCCCTCATTTAAATTAACTTCATTAAAATAATTATGTTTATCAAAGTATTTAATTATTTTAGAGTCGTTTTTTTAAATCAATGGATTCGGATGTTTGTCTTTATTCATAGGATAGTCATTAATTGTTAATGGTTTTCCTATTTTTTCAAGTCTGTTATCCAAAAATTCTCTGCCTTTTTCAGTTATGGCAAAGATAGGCACTTTAGAACCGGAATAATAAACCTTTTCCTTTTCAGCAAAATCCCTGACTTTGCTGGAAGCGCACGCAGTTATAACATCAGCATAATCAAATGCGATTTCAACTTCTTCATTACTGGCATTTGTGGTATGTGCCACGAAAATATAGACATTAACGTCTTCGGGTAGTGGATATTGGGCTATTTCCTTAATTATTTTGTCGGCTAAGATTGTAATTGCAATATTTTTATATCCTTTTTCAATGGCCATTTCAAGCCCTTTAATCGGTGTCAAATCACCAGTTTCGGGATTTACTGTATTTTCAACTCCGACTTGTTCAATGACTTCAGGTATGGGGGTCGTGCTTACAAGAGCTGAAACCCTGCCTCCGACACCCTGAATGATTTCTGGGTCTGTCATCAATAGCGTTCCGACACCGTCGCATACACCAACGACACAATCAATTGAACCCAACTCAATGTTTGTCCTTAAAATCTCGGATATTCCAAAGCTTAAAAAGTCCTTCATCCTGACTACTCTTTGGGGAGTGCACATTCCAAACTCACGAATTCTTTTTTCAATGTTCCATTTAATGAATTCTGGAGTTAAATGCTTTGCATTATCGATTTTGTCAAAAATAGGACAATAATCAACAAGAGGTTCTCCAACAGAGGTTACTTCACAGTTTTCTATAACTACCTTTGTTTTACCCAATGCTTCAATGACGTGATAATCCTTAACCATGTTTTCACCTTGATTAACTATTGTTATTTATTTGTTTTAATTTTTTTCCAATATTATTATATTATATATTATATAATATTCTATATATTGGAGGTATTCAAATTAAAATTATATTTTTTGATACGGAAACTACTGGATTGGATTGTAGTTTTTGTAAAATCATTGAGCTTGCAATGTTTACTGTTGAAAATGGAGTAATAACTGAAGAATATGATAAATTTATTAACATTGGCCAGCAGATTCCCCCAGGAATTACTCAAATTACAGGTATTACTGATGATATGCTTGAAAATGAAGGTGTTGATGAAAAGATTATCGCCCGGGATTTAAAGGAAAGATTGACTCCAAATACACTTATGATTGCCCATAATGCACAGTTTGATTTGTCATTTATTTATCATTTACTTAAAAGGCATTATTCGACGGAAGCCGATGAAATTGTGGCCAGCTTAAACTGGATAGACACATACACTGTTTTTAAAGACAGAAAGGAGTATCCTCACAAATTAATTGATGCTGTTCATTATTATAATATTGAAGAAGTTAATTTTCACAGGGCCATTGATGATACAAAGGCATTATATGAAGTAACTAAAGCATTAAAAAGAGAACGCAATGATTTGGTTGAATATGTTAATGTTTTCGGATATAATCCTAAATATGGTGTTGACGGTTATAGATTTTCGTTTATAGAGTACAAACCACAGTATTATTGTTATAGCATAAGACCTTTTGATGAAATCTTGCCTAAAAAATAACGGAGGGTGTAAGGAAGGGGGTGTGCTTCCTTACATATATTGGACTAACTGGTCGTCTGCATTGTTTGCAGGTTTTACTTTTTCTATGGCTTCTTTGAAATATTTGTTTGGAATTTCAGAGGATTCCATGTCGTTTCTTAACGTGAGCATTGCTGCTTCACGACATACGGCTTCGATATCAGCTCCGACATATCCTTCTGTTGATTTTGCTAATTTTTTAAGATCAACATCACTTGCTAATGGCATGCCTTTTGTGTGAACTTTAAAGATTGCAAGTCTGGCTTCTTCTGATGGAGTATCGACTTTAATATGTCTGTCGAATCTTCCAGGTCTCATTAAACCAGGATCAATAATGTCCGGTCTGTTGGTTGCTGCAATAATTGCTACATCTTCAAGTTCTTCCAATCCGTCCATTTCGGTTAGTAATTGATTTACTACTCTTTTTGTCACGCCACTGTCTGTATCGTTTCCGCTTCTTGTACTTGCTATGGAATCAATTTCATCGAAGAATATTACTGTTGGAGCAGTTTGTTTTGCTTTTCTAAAGACTTCCCTAACTCCTTTTTCAGATTCTCCAACCCATTTGGATAGTAGTTCAGGTCCTTTAATTGAAATGAAGTTTGCTTCACTTTCACTGGCTACTGCTTTTGCAAGTAAAGTTTTTCCTGTTCCTGGAATTCCATAGAGCAATATTCCTTTTGGAGGTTTTACTCCTAATCTTTGGAAGTTTTCAGGATATTTTAAAGGCCATTCTACTGCTTCTTTCAATTCCTGTTTTGCATCATCAAGTCCGCCGACATCATCCCATCCAATATCCGGAACTTGTACAAGGACTTCCCTAAGTGCGGAAGGTTGAATTTCTTTTAGGGCGGATTTGAAGTCGTCTTTTGTAACGATAATTTTTTTGAGAACTTCTTCAGGAATTTCTTCATCGTCATTCTTGATTTCAGGAAGTATTCTTCTAACTACTCTCATTGCAGCTTCTTTACATAATGATTCCAAATCTGCTCCAACGAATCCGTGAGTGGTAGTTGCGAGTTTATTTAAATCAACGTCTTCAGCTATTGGCATGTTTCTTGTATGAATTTCTAATATTTGCTGTCTTTCATCAGCGTCAGGCACGCCAATTTCGATTTCACGGTCGAATCTTCCAGGTCTTCTTAAAGCAGGATCAAGAGAATCTGGCCTGTTTGTTGCACCGATAACTACAACTTGGCCTCTGGATTTCAGACCGTCCATTAATGTTAAGAGTTGTGCAACTGTTCTTCTTTCAGTTTCACCGTTTGTATCTTCTCTTTTTGGAGCAATTGCATC
>JAFZMD010000047.1 GCA_017553445.1 Methanobrevibacter sp.
AAAAATACATGATAAACAGGAGTTTGAATCAATATTTCATCATTTTCATCAGTCAAACACCTTATCATGGATGAAATTGAAGGCATCACCCCAATCGAGTATGCCATATCCTCTTTTGACATCTTCAAATCATATCTTGAGTCCCACCAATTAATATAAGCATCATATAAATCATCAGGAACAACAGTATAACCATATACAGGATGATTTGCTCTTTTTAGGATTGCATTCTGTATTTGCGGTGCAACCCTGAAATCCATATCCGCTACCCACATGGGCAGGTCATCATTAAAAAGATCCCATTTAAGGCAATTGGTATTATGTCTGTCGATAACGCTTTTAAAATCGTATTCAGTATTTTTCATAGTGGATTCTCTCTTCATCAAATTTATCCATAAACTTGTTTTCCCACCCTTCAGCAGGATATCCTACAGTAATTATGCAGTAAGGCTTAGTTTCGGAAATATCGGCAATTCCAATTATTTCACCGATTTTGGTCATTCTCTCTTCATCAGGCGCAACACCATTCCAAAGACCGCCCAATCCCAAATTGACTGCTTCAAGCAACATGTTTTCTGCTGCAGCACCCATATCCTGTTGCCAAACGGTCTTGTAAAATGCCCTTTCGATGTTTGCAACCAGAACTATTGCCACAGGCGCACCGGTTACCCTCGGTTTAATTTCACCTAATTTAGCCAAGGTTTCCTTATCCTTTATTACTACAAATTCCCAAGGTTCAGCACCCAATCTGGAGCCTGGGGCCTGCATTCCGGCTTTCAATATTTTTAAAATGTCTTCATCATCAACATCTTTTTGTTGATACTCACGAATACTTCTTCTTGTGTTAACAATCGTTTCAAAATCAGCCATGTTAATTAATAGTTTTTTAAGATATTTAAAATTTTTATGAAAAGTAAATTGACCTCGGGAAGTCTTTTTTATGTTAGAAAAATCATATCAATGATTTGATTCATGAAAAACTGCATACACCCAATTTTATTATCATTCATTAAATTAAAATAGAATAATACAGATATATTATATCATAGAGTGATTATAATGATTTCGAGATTAAAAAAGATAAGCCTTGGAAACTGGATGCTAATCGGAATGATCTTAGGTTTCCTGGTCGGTCTAATATTAAATTTTTATGTTACAAATCCATTAATTAAAAATATAATTCTCATAGATAATGTTTTTTATCTCGGAGGAACTGGATTTATTAAATTAATGAAAATGCTGGTTGTACCACTAGTTTTCTTCTCAATAGTTGTTGGAGTGGCATCTATTTCAGATATAAGAAAGATCGGTTCAATCGGTGGGCGAACAATAGGAATATATCTTATAACAACGGCACTGGCAGTTACCATTGCAATTATAATAGCAAGCGTCATAAAACCTGGTCTCGGTTTGAATATGGTTGGTCTCGCACAGGCTAACGTTACATCAAATGTAACCGTTACAGACACTATTTTAGGCATGATTCCTGACAATCCTTTTAATTCACTTGCTAATGGAGATATGTTGCCGGTAATCATATTCGGGGTGCTTGTCGGAATAATTTTAGCAACATTAAGAGATGAAACAAATGTTGTCAATGATTTCTTCACACAGGGAAACACTGTCATGATGGAAATGACCCGTATTGTAATGAAATTTGCACCAATAGGAATTTTCTGTTTAATGGCTAAAACTTTCGCATCATTAGGATTTGCCGGTTTATTCCCACTAGCCAAATATATTGGCTGTGTGCTTTTGGGTCTGGCAATACAGGCATTTATCGTATATCCGTCATTACTGGTAATTTTAACAAGGTTAAACCCAATCAAATTCTTTAAGAAATTCATTTCAGTAATGTTTTTTGCATTTTCATCTTCAACATCAAATGCAACAATCCCGTTAAACCTGGAAAAGCTTTCAGAACTTGGAGTGTCACGTGAAATTTCCTCATTTACGATTCCATTAGGTGCTACCATAAACATGGACGGTACAGCCATAATGCAAGGTTGTGCAGTTATGTTTGCTGCTCAGGCATATGGAATTGATTTGGGAACAACAGCACTTCTTACAGTTATCTTCACTGCGGTTATGGCTTCAATCGGAACTGCAGGTGTTCCATCAGTGGGATTGATAACACTGAATATGGTATTCGGTTCTGTAGGTCTTCCGGTTGATGCAATTGGTATCATTATGGGAATAGACCACCTTTTAGATATGTTTAGAACTGCTGTAAATGTAACCGGTGATGCAATCTGTACCATTATCGTTTCATTTAAAAACAAAGCCATAGATCTTGATATATTTAACGGTAAAAAGGAACCTGGAGAAACCTGGGACGATATAACCAGATTCTAAAAAATATCCATCATCACCATTCTTTTTTATTTTAGAATTAATAGCTATTTTTTAGTGAAAAATATGATTAGAAAAAATTATTATTTACTTAAATTAGCCCCTATTTCAAAGGCCTTTTCCAAATCCTTTGGAAACTGCAAAATCCATTGTTTTTCCTTGGCCTCCTGTGAAAAACCAGCCATATTATACTCTGAGTATTTGCTTACCTGTATGGTATCACAAACAGGATAAGTGACAATTTCCCCATTTAAAAATGAGAAAAGAAACTCAATACTTGACAAGCTATCCTTCATTGAGCTTTCATAATACTGAAGGGGCGCATTCATAGTATAGAAAATTCCAACATTAACCTTGCCTGCAAAATAGCTGGATCCGTCATCATAAGACATTATGCAAAATATCAGTCTTTCAACCAATGCTCGGAATTCACTGGTAGGCTCTCCAAAATAGATTGGTGAGCCGATAAGCAATGCATTTGAATCCAATATCTCTTCAATTAATGGTGACAGGTCATCTCTCCAGTAACATTTGCCTTTTGTTTTATCCTTCAGTTTGCACACAAGACAGCTTCTGCAGCCTTTGAAAGACAAGTCATATAAATTAACATATTTAGTTTCAGCACCTACAGATTCCGCTCCTTTTTGAGCAGACTGCATAATTTCTGCAGTATTCCATTTTTTCCTTGGACTTGCATTGATTATTATTGTTTTCATGACAATGATTATATTAAAACTGATTAAAAAATTTTTTCAAAAAAAAAGATAAGTTTAAGTATTTAAAAGAATTATAAAAGATAAGTATGAACAAATTATCTTTAATATTTTTAGTGATTGTATTATTAATCATGGGATTTTTAGCATCAACAATCGTAAGTCCTATTTTAATAATTGCTGAAGATGCCGAAGAAGATGGTGGTGTTGATATGGCCGCTAAATTTTCAATTATTGGCGGTTTTGACTGGATTTACCCTGGAGATTCATATAATGCAAATGGGGGAACATTACACAATATCCGTTTAATCGACCCAAATGACCCATATCATGCTGCTCAAGACATTATGTCTTACACATATCATTTTACGCCACACCTCATCGTTAGTGTAAACAATGATGCGGCAGCAGCAATATTCGGTAATGATATTATTGATGTTATCAGATCAAATGATGCATACAATGGGTACCCTGGAAACGATAATGTCCAAGGAACCATGTCCAGAGGAGATGCTGTGGATACAGCTATGACTCAAAACGGTATGAACATTTTCCAAGTCCCTATTCAAGCTTTATTAGGAAATATACGATTTATTTTCGTATAATCCTCTTTTTTTATTATTTAGTGTTCAAAAAAATAAATTTATTGAAAAATTATTTTTTAGCTTCAATGACTGTTTTCCCATTCATGTAAGGAACAAGTACTTCAGGAACCTTTATACTGCCGTCAGCCTGCTGGTAGTTTTCCAAAATACAGCACATTGTCCTTTCAGTTGCAATTGCAGTACTGTTGAGGGTGTGCAATGTTTGAGCGTCTCCGGAACCCGCCCTTCCAAAACGGGTTTTGGTTTTTCTTGCCTGATAATCCTTACAGTTGGTACATGAAACCAATTCTCTGAAAGCCCTGGAACCAGGGAACCATGCTTCCAAATCATATTTGATGGCAGCATTATCATTCAATGCTGATGATACGATAGCTATAACCTGATAAGGAAGACCTAATTTCTGATAGATTCTCTCTGTTACTTCCATTAAGTGATCATGCTGATTTCTTGAATCTTCAGGAGCTGAATAAATGAACTGTTCGATTTTTTCAAACTGGTGAACCCTGAATATTCCCAATGTATCCTTTCCGTGTGAGCCTGCTTCCTTTCTAAAACAGGTTGAAAGCGCACAGTACCTTAAAGGCAATTCGTCAGGTGAGATGATTTCGTTTCTGTGAAGAGCCGCCAAAGTCTGCTCGGCAGTTGCAATAAGATACATATCCTCATTTTCCACTTTGTATAATGTTTCGTAGAATTCACCTAGTTCTGATGTTTCTGCTGCAACTTCACCTTTTACAAAGAATGGTGTCTGCATTGGAATGTATCCTTCAGCTTCCAGTTCTTCAAGTGCAAATTGAATCAGTGCAAGGTTCAAGTGTAGGATATCTCTTTTCAAATAGTAGAAACGTGCCCCTGCAATGCTTGCTGCAGTTTCCAAATCAGCACCGTCGATTTTTTTAATCAGGTCTACATGGTTTAATAATTCAAAATCATAATCTGGTATTTCACCATATGTTCTGACAACCACATTATCGTCTTCTGTATCTGATATTGGTACATCTTCATCTATTATGTTTCCGACTTTGTATCTGTAGTCATCTCTGAGCTTAAGATATTCTTCATTTTTAGCACTTAATTCTTTAATTTCTGCTGCAACTTCTTTGGAACGTTTGATAACTTCTTCCAAATTACCTTCTTCTTTTGCTTTTTTAAATGATTTAGATAATTTATTTTTTTCAGATCTTAAAGAATTTAATTTTCTTTCACCTTCTCTCCATAAGGTGTCATATTCTATTACCTTTTCAACGTTTTCAGTGCTTCTAAATCTTTTTTTCTCAGAGTCTATGATAATTTCAGGATTTTCTCTGAATAATTTTATATCTAACACTTTTTGTCACCATTAATTTTTTATCACTATATAATTATGATTCTTTTATTTTTTAAAGTTAATCATTGACTTCCTTATTAATCAACATTCTTCTCATTTTCGTATTATCCAATATCTTCAGATTGTCATCGACATCATATTTCAAATCGGCTATTAAATTGATTTCTTCATCCCAGCCTTCCCTTTCCAGGGTTCTAATTTTTTCCCAGCGTTCATAATCCTCTTTGACTGGAAGGCCATTCTTTTTAACGTTTTCCAATGTGTTGAAAAATTTAAACTGAATGTTAGCTCTCAATTCCATTAACTTGTCATATTCCTCCAACAAGTCATCCAGCTGATATGACATCAAACGGAATTTTTCACATTCAAGTTCTATTTTCAACAAATCCAAATCATCATTAGTCATGGTTGTTAATTTTGGATTTAATAAAATATAATAGTGATGGTAAGTTTAATTTATAGTAATTTTTCCTCCCATTCCTTAACCTTGAAACCTGTTAAAACCACGTCATCACTGATAATTACCGGTCTTTTTACAAGCATTCCATCGGTTGCAAGAAGTTCCAGCTGTTCGTCTTCTGACATTTCAGGACGCTTATCCTTAAGTTTCAGTTCACGGTATTTCATCCCGCTTGTGTTGAAGAATCTGTTTAGTGATAACCCGCTTTTTTCATACCATTCCTTAAGTTCTTCATAGGTAGGATTGTCATCTATGATATGCCTTTCTTCAAATTCAATATTATTTTCTTCAAGCCATTTTTTAGCTTTCTTGCATGTTGAACATTTTGGATAATATACGAATAACATAATAATAGATTGATTTTCAAGTTAAAAATAGTTAATGCCAAATATCTCATATAACTGTGAAAAATCATCAATGACTTCCAAAGGATATTCATGAGCGAAGGCATTTTCATCCCCATATCCCCATCTTACAATCACACAGTCAATTCCTGCATTTTGGGCAGTTTTAATGTCAGTTATGGAATCTCCAATATAGACCGTTTCATCCGAAGCTGCATTGGCCTTATTCATGATTTTCTTTACTCCAAAGGGATCTGGCTTTGATGGATTAATTAAATCATGGCCTTCAATCGATACAAAATCAATGTCCGAGAAAAATTTAGAAACGAATTCATTTAGGGAATAGTTTAACCTGTTTGAGTTGATGGCCAAGAGCATATCATTTTCCTTGAGTGTTTTCAATAAGTCATGAGCAAAATCAAATGGAATGGTAAGTTCCTTTTTGGAATCATTATAAAAATCAAGGTAGGTCTTTTTGACTTTTTCTAAATTTTGGGGAGTGTTATTTTCACCCAATACCTTTGAAACGATATCGTCAATGTTTCCGCCCAAACACGGAATATACTCATCACGCGTTAAGGTGGGAAAGCCATAGATTGCCAGGGTCCTGTTAAAGCACACCACAACATCGTCTACGGAATCAAATAATGTCCCGTCAAAATCAAAAATAGCAAGCTTTTTCATAATCATCACTGGATAAATGATTTGAAAAATTCCTCAAATTCCTCATCATCCATAGGTTCAGGAATTGAAACATTTTCATTTGTCATAATGCTTGATGCAAGGTCAAAGTATTCGCCAGCTTCATCACTTTCAGGGTATTTTTCTACAACGGTTTTTGCATCTAATTCGGCATCCTGAATCAAATTACTTCTATGAATCGTACCAATAACATGTGTGCCTATTTTTTTTGCAAAAGCATTAACAATTTCCTCTTCATTATCAACATTTCTGCAGTTGCAAATAATTCCGCTCAGGTTACCCTTAAGTTTCTTGACTCCACGAACAATATTGTTTGCCGCATAAAGAGACATGTATTCACCGGAAGTTACAATCAGCACTTCATCGGCATACTTTTCACGAAGCGGAACAGAAAATCCTCCGCATACAACGTCACCCAAAACGTCATAGACAACAACATCCAAATCCTCATCGAAAATGCCTATGTTTTCAAGCCTTTTCATCGCAACTATAACGCCACGCCCTGCACATCCGACACCAGGTTCCGGCCCTCCGCTTTCAACACATAAAATATCATTGAAACCTTTAAAGACCAGATCATCCCTTTCAGGCTTTCTATTGTCCTTTAAAGTGTTGACCACAGTTGGAATTCTTCTGCCATACAGTGTACGTGTAGTGTCTGCCTTTGGATCACAGCCAATAACCAAACAGTTCAAGCCTTCGCCGGCCCATGTAGCCGACAAATTAGCTACAGTAGTACTTTTTCCAATTCCACCCTTTCCATAAATAGCTATCTTTTTAATCATTGCTGTGACCTCTCGATTAACTTGTAAACAAAATCATTCTTTCTAACTTTAGAGGGCATTAAAACCCCTACATTTGAATTTTTAGGAACTTCATCAACGTCAGCGCCTTCAACCTGCATAGACTCAATGGTATGTGTAACAGAACCTGTAGTTTCACCCTGAACCATAATCCTGTCGCCGATTTTCAAATCATCCCATATCCTGATTTCTGCAACGCTAACCTTATTATAGAAGTTAACGACCTGACCAATGTCCTTTTTAATGTATTTTGACTGGTTGGTTTCACTTGTCTCACACGGAATGTCAAAGTAGAATCCGGTATCAAATCCACGGTTGAAAACACTTTTTAGCTCTTCCATCCATTGAGGATTGAACTTATAATCATCAGGATTATTAACGTAAGAGTCAATTGCTTCACGATAAATGCCAGTAACCATTGCACCATAGTCAGGACTTCGTGCACGGCCTTCTATTTTAAATGAACTTACGCCCGTTTCAATCAATTCGGGGATATGTTCTATCATGCACATGTCCTTAGGCGAAAAGAAGTTGGTTCTATAGCTGTCATCATAGGAAGCTGATATTACAAAAGACTCGTCAGCCACATCAGAAGTATTTGAAACAGCATCGTTTTGAGACTCTTCAAAGGTCAATGTCCAGTTTTTACGGCATGGCTGAAGACAGTCCCCGCAATTGGCACTTCTTCCATATAATCCATAACTTAAAAAGCATCTGCCCGAAATGGCCATGCACATTGCTCCATGAATGAATATTTCAGTTTCAATTGGAGACTTTTTTGTAATCTCTGCTATTTCATCTATTGACAATTCCCTTGACAGAATCGCCCTTTTAGCTCCAAGCTTGTGCAGAGTCTTTAATGTATAAGAATTAGTGACGTTTTCCTGAACGCTTACATGCGCTTCCAAACCGTTTGATACGGTATCTTCTATTAATCCAATATCGGACAATATCAATCCATCGATTTCACAAGAAGATATTTTTTCCAGATTATCCTTAAGTTCAATGATTTGAGGTTCCTTTAAAATAATATTGGTGCAGAGATAGGTTTTTGAATCGTAATCTGAAGCTATTTTAGATATTTTAGCCAAATCATCTAAAGAAAAGTTTTTTGCATTAACCCTCATGTTATATTTATCCAATCCGAAATATACTGCATCAGCGCCATTTTCCAAAACAGCACGTAGAGATATGAAATTTCCGGCAGGGGCTAATAATTCAACCATATTAATCTAAGGTTTATAATAAGTTTCGGCTTCAATGTCATCAGGAAGTTCTGTTGGATATTTTTCATTTAAACAGCCTAAACATAAGTCTTCCTCAGGCATTCCAATAGCTTCTATAAGTGATTCCAAAGTAATATAACCTAGAGAATCAATATCCAATTGCTCCCTAATCTCTTCAGTTGAATAGTTGGCAGCTATTAATTCTTTTTTGGTAGCCATTGCTACACCATAAAAACAAGGCGCTATTACAGGAGGACATCCCACCAGGAAATGAATTTCAGCAGGTTCTGCCTCTTTTACCAAATCAAGCAGTTGTTTAGAGGTGGTTCCTCTTACAATACTGTCATCTATTAAAATAATCTTTTTGCCTTTTATGGCTTCTTTTATTGGATTCAATTTAAGTCTGACTGCCAGTTCACGTTCTTCCTGGGTCGGCATGATAAATGTTCTTCCGACATACCTGTTTTTAATTAAACCTTCACCATAAGGTATTCCGGAAGCTCTTGAATAACCGATAGCTGCAGGAATTGATGAGTCCGGCACTGGAATTACAACATCAGCATCTATAGGATATAATTTATGTAATTGACGGCCAATATTTAATCTGGTTTGATAAACGTTGATTCCGTCTATGGTACTGTCAGGTCTTGCAAAGTAAACATATTCGAACATACAGTGAGATAAGCTTGATTCTTCGGCGATTTCCAGCATGTGGCTTTTGATTTCATTATTTTCAAAGTAGACAATTTCACCAGGAACAATATCCCTAATGTATTGGGCATTGACAACATCAAAGGCAACGGTTTCAGATGCTAATATATAGTCATCCCCTCTTTTTGCAACAGCTAAAGGTTTGATTCCCATAGGGCCACGAACACCATACAAATCGCCGTTGACAAGGATGACCAATGCATAAGATCCGACAAGTTTTTTTGAAACCGCTTCAATTGCATCTATAATGCTTTTATTATTGTCATAATGTTCCCTTTTAAGCATGTAACAGATTACTTCTGAATCAGTATCGGATTTGAATTCATAACCCTCATTTAAAAGCTCATCTCTTAATTCGCCGGAGTTGACAATGTCTCCATTATGAGCCATAGCTATAAATCCATCATCAAAATCAGTGACAAACGGCTGGGAATTTTCAAGCCTTGACTGGCCAGTCGTGGAATATCTTACATGGCCTATACCAATATTTCCATTAAGGTTATGTATTTCATAATCCTTGAAAACATCAGTGATTAATCCCATACCGCAATAATAGGTTAATCCTTTACCTTCAGAAAAAGTTGCTATTCCAGCAGATTCTTGACCTCTATGCTGTAAAGCAAACAAACAATAATAAATAAAAGAAGAAACATCCTTAGAGTCATCTTCAGAATGAATTCCTACTATACCACACTTGTCTTCTATCTCACCTTGCATTTGCAAACACCATGATAATTATCACTATTATTTTTCTTCATCATAATATAAAATAATAATGTTTTCATTCCCAGAAATTTTCAAAAGTATTTGGCAGGTCATAATCTTCCCTGGCTTCAGGAGATTTATTCTGACGTTTTAAAGATAATTCTTCACTCAATTCTTCCTTATTGTCTTCAACAAAAATCAATGCGGTTTTAATAATTTTTAACCATTCAACGGCCTGATTTCTGCTTTGAGCAGCAATAAAACCTTGTCCAACAAGAATATTATCCGGCCTGAACTTATTTGTAGCTATTACTATCTTTTCTTCATCAAGCAATTCTTGTCTAAAAGCTTCCTGCCAAAGTTCTTCCAAGCTGTAGATTTCCAAAAAGTCCTTATTGTAGATGTCTTCAAATCTATTCTTAAAATTGGAAAAGTCTGATTTTAAATCATCAATATCAGTATGCAAATCCTTATTTTCACCAGACAATACTTCATTTTCCTTTATGAGCTTATTGTAATCATCAAGCAGATTATTATATTTATGTGTTAATTTCAATAGTTTGTTTTCAAGAGTATGAATATTAATTAAATTTAAAGAATAAGAGATGGTTGACTTGATGATTGAATTCAAGATTTCCTTTTGAGCAAGTTCCGCATTAACGTCTTCACTTTCAAATAAGACATTGTTATAATCAAAAAGACCAATATGATTGAAATCTGTTTTTAAATCATTGAACAATAAATTGAAGTTATCGTCCTGACCATAGCCGCCAATGAGAATAATGTCTGCACCTTCAGCTACTTTTTTAGCAAGATTCAAATCCGTTGTAGGAATAATGGAAGAAACAACAATATTATAATCCCTTTCAAGCTGAGCACTGTTAACCGCTTTTGATACCAATCCGGCAATATCCAAGTTAGATACTATTATTCTAACATCTATTTTAGAGACATGATTGTTATTTTCCATATTAAAACCCCATTATATATTATTCATTTTCTGATGCCATTTCCATGCGGATGAAACGATGCAGTCCAAATCATATTTCGGTTCCCATCCCAATTCATCCTTAATTTTTGATGCATCAGCAATTAAAATGTCCGGGTCGCCTTCACGACGATCTGCTATTTCAACATTAAAGTCACAGCCAGTGACCTTTTTACAGGTGTCAATGATTTCACGAACGGAATAACCCTGGCCGTTTCCTAAATTGAAGATATTTGATTCATTTTTTTCACATAAGTATTCATAGGCCGCAATATGGGCACTTGCCAAATCGTTTACATGGATATAATCGCGAATACATGTACCGTCCGGAGTATCATAATCATCTCCAAAAATTGAAATGCTTTCCCTTTTGCCGATTGCAGCATCCAAAACCAGAGGAATCAAGTGGGTTTCAGGGTCATGCAATTCACCGATTTCACAGTCGAAATCACATCCTGCAGCATTAAAGTACCTTAATGAAACAAAATTAAAATCTCCTTTTTCAGCTTCCCTTTGCAAAGCCTTTTCAGTAATCCATTTGGAATGGCCGTAAGGATTGATTGGTTTTAAATCCTGATCTTCGGTGATTGGAATCTTTTCAGGGTTACCATAAACAGCTGCAGTAGAAGACAATATGAATTTGTCAACACCAAACTCCCTCATGATTTTTAAAAGGTTTAAAGTGTTTTTATAATTGTTTTTGAAATATTTTTGAGGAAGTTCAACTGATTCTGCAACAGATGAAAAAGCGGCAAAGTGCAATACACCATCTATATCATATTTCTCAAACACTTCACGTAAATCACTGCTTCCAAAATCATAATTTTCAAAATTTCCCCATTTAGCAAAGGTTTCATAACCTTTACATAAGTTATCTACAACTACAGTATCATAACCTGCCTTATGCAATGCCTTATTGGTATGTGAACCAATATAGCCTGCTCCACCGGTAACTAAAATCACTTGAAACACCTTATACAAATTTACCTAATTTCAATAAAGCTTTAGGTGAAATCTTAATTAATTTCTTAACAATTTCAGTAGTGGAAATTTTTTCGAAACTTTCCCCTTCGAATGCATGTGCAATATCGTCCAGTTCATCATCAGATAATGTAAGCAAGTATTCCTGAACTTTTTTATATCTTTTAATCTCATGGTCTAACTCTTCATGAGCCATTTCATCATATAATTTAAGATATTTTTTAGAGCAGTCTTCCTTAATGGCTTGTGCGGCAACCTTACCTGCACACATTCCACCGGTCATACCGCTGATAATTCCACCACCGGTCAATGGGTTTACCTGACCTGCTGCATCTCCACAGACCATAATGTTATCGTCATAAAGCTTTTTGGTCATTCCTCCGACAGGGTCTCCGCCAACATTTATTTCAACAGCCTGAGCATTTTTCAAATAAGGTGATTTTGCAACGAAATCATCCAAATACTCAATTGCAGTTTTATCAGCCTTATGCGGCAAGATAGCCAAACCGACATTTGCAATATCATCACCTTTAGGGAAAATCCATACATAACCTCCAGGTGCACATGAACCCAAGTAAAACTCAATTACTCCAGGTTTTTCAAATTCCACATTACACATTTCGTATTGTACACCGGATTCCATTTCCTTAGCTTTTGCAGCAGGTCTTAATCCTGCCCATCTTGCAACATGTCCTTCAGGACCGTCAGCAGCAATCAATATTTTACATTTGAAAGTTTCCTTTTTTCCCATTGATTCGGTTTCAACAGTAAAACCGTTGTCAATTTTATCAATAGCAGTCACTAAAGTTTTAATTCTAATTTCAGCACCTGCTCTTGCGGCATCCATTGCCATATGTTTATCGAATACTTTTCTTTCTAAAATATATCCTGCTTCAGGTATTTTTACTTGGTCTTCGGTTAACCAAACATCAGTTCCATCAGGGGTTTGTATTCTTACTCCTTCGATTTTTTTGGTAATCCAACGAGGAGAAGGTTCTATGCCTAATTTTTTAAGTCCTTCAATTGAAACTCCTTCAGCACATCTTTTTGGAGATCCAATTTCAGATTTTTTATCTATTAAAATAACTTTTGCTCCGCCTAAAGCAGCATGTTTAGCTGCACTTGAACCAGCTGGTCCTGCACCGACTACTATTACATCTGTTTCAATCATAAAATCAGTCCTCTTTTTCCAAAGCATTTATCGGACACGCTTTAATGCATGTATCGCAATCCTTACACTCATCTTCTTTAAAGACCAATGCATACTCTCTTACTTGAATTAAATTTCTTGGGCAAACACCTGCGCATTCTCCGCAGAATGAGCACCATTCTTTTACTATCATAATATCTCCTTTCTTAAAAAACAAACTAAAAAGTTTAGTTATTAGTAATTGTGTTTTTATTAATATTTAAATATTTAGTTAAAAAAAAGATTTTAAAAGAAAATAAAGAAAAATTAAAGAAAAATAATAAATAAAAAATAGTTATTTTATAAGTAAAATAGGTACATCAGAATTTCTTAAAAGTCTTTCCGTAACTGAACCTATTTTATGATCACTAACATTATTTTCATCAAAAGATACGAATCTTCCATTATCACTGCCCAATGCACTAATTACTACCAAATCAGCACCTGTTTGCTTAATAATGAAATTCATATCCCTTAAAGCATCGGCAGTCAAGAGATGTTCAACAACTTCAATATCATATTCTGATGCTTTTTTTGTGATTTTAGCTAAAATCGCATCACCACTGTCCTCTTCTAAATCATAACTATTTAATGAAAATTCCTCCAGAACATGAACAGCAGCTATTTTGGATGAAAATTTACGGGCAATTTCAATAGCAACATCCGCTGCTTTATAACCATACTCTGACCCATCAACCGGAACACAGATGACATCAAACATTCATTCACCATCCTTCAAATAGCTTGCATGACAGAAATCAATAAAATTACCAACAATTTCATCCATATCCTCACTGTCATCAATTATCTTACCGTCATCCATGAACAATGCCCTGTTGGATAATTCCTTGATAAAGTCTGTGTTGTGTGAAATCATTATGATTGTAATCTTATACTTTTTAGATATCTTTTTAAGTGAATTGGTAACAATTCTTAATGTAATCGGGTCCAAATCACCGAACGGTTCATCCAGAAGTAAGAATTCAGGTTTTGAAACCAAGATTAAAGCAAGCATTACGCGAACCTTTTGACCACCGGACAATTCATATGATTTTCTCTTTAAAATATCCAAATCCAAATCTAGGCTTTCAAATATATCAGCTACAGCCTCACGAGTAGCTGTTTCTGGGAACTTAGGGAATAAATCACCTAAAATATCTGGTTCAAGACCAACCTGTTCAAGACGAGCCCTTGCCTCACTTTCCTGCAAATCTGTGAGAAGGTAAAGTGAATCCAATAGCTCATCGCTAAGTCCCATCCTTTCAGCCCTTTGGCGTGCTTCATTTACAACATTCTGATTTTTATAACCTAAACGAGTAGCCAATTGGTCAAATACCGTTGCATAATGAGCCAATGCAAATTCCTGGTGCATGAATCCCAGTTTTGAACGGATTTTCATACGTCCCAATCCTGCAATAGCAATGTCGTGCCATTCACCGTCAACCTGGTATAACACATCACCTCTATCTGAATCATCAAGACCTGCCAGCATACGAAGCAGGACTGTTTTACCTGCACCGCTAGGCCCTATTAAACTTAAAATATTTTCTTTTTGAACCTTGAAATTAATATCTTCAATCTGGAGTACTTCTCCACCGGTTAACAAATAAAATCTTTTATAAATGTCCTTAACGTCAATGACATCCTCATCAGTGGAAATATTTTCAATGTCAACAATCGGATCCATTCCGCTCATAAATTCTTCTGTAATCTCATCAGGTGTTCCTTCTTTTTTGATTTCACCGTCTTCCATCAATATTACCCTATCGGCAAGATACTTTTGTACTTCAGGCAAATGAGAAACTACAACCACAGTGATGTTTAACTCTTTATTGATATTTTTTACTGCATCAAGGATTTCTTGTTTTGTTTTAGGGCATGCCATTGTTGCAGGTTCATCCAAAAGCAATGCTTTTGGTTGTTTTGCAAGCTGGCGGGCAATGATTAATCTTTGCTTTTCTCCACCGCTTAAAACGGAAGCATAATGGTCTTTTTTATGTGTAAGTGATACCAATTCCAATATCCTATCCGCCTCTTCGCCGAATTCACTTTCAGCGACTTCAAAATCAGTGCCCCCCTCATCATAATATTCACGAGAGTATAATTTTCTTAAAACGTTTTCACGCACAGTATCAGGCCATAATCCAAAAGACCTTTGGAGGTGAATTGCTGTTACTTTTT
This sequence comes from Methanobrevibacter sp., assembly GCA_017553445.1. Taxonomy (GTDB): domain Archaea; phylum Methanobacteriota; class Methanobacteria; order Methanobacteriales; family Methanobacteriaceae; genus Methanocatella. Next base: position 15,288 of record JAFZMD010000047.1, read on the forward strand.
TAAGTTTATTATAGTAATATTGGGAAGATTTCCCATCAACAGTAACGTCTGCAACGGTAATGCTTCCTTCATCAATATGTTCAACTCCTCTTAAAGCTCTTAAAAGTGTAGTTTTACCGGAACCACTTTTTCCCATGATTCCCAATATTTCTCCTTCTTCAACTTCAAAACTAACATTTTTAAGACCAACAACAGAGTTACCGTCATCTAATTTGTATGATTTACTTACATTTTCAACTTTAATCATAGTTTATGCCCCATTATATTATACAAATTTTTATAAATGAAACTATTTAAAAATATTTATCAGTGATTAAAATGAGTTGTGAAAATAAAATTCAAGAATATATCAGCAGTTTGGAAAATGATAAATTATTAATGGAAACCCATTTTGCAAATATGGAAAAAGTAACTAGGGAAAATGAAAAATTAGAAAGAGACCAATTAATTGGACTGCTATCTAACTTCAGTACCTTGAATATTCAATATGATCAGTTATGCAATGATTTAATCACATTCATGAAAATATTTAAACCTGAAACTGAAGAAATCAGAGTTTACAAAACCGATGAACTTGTTGAATTATTGAATCAAAAAGCTAATGACCTTGAAAGTTAGCTAGAATATGTGAAACTTAATTGACTTGCAGTAGTTGAATTTTCAGCTACAACCTCACCATTCCTTAAAAGCTGAACAGTCATATTGTCAGATGAACCATCAGTCTTTTCAACAAAAACGGATACCGTATCCCAAGCGGCACAGTCTAATTCTATTGACTTCGTACCGTGACCGGAGTTATTTTGAGGATAACTTGAATGACCAGAGTTTGAATACCAGTCTCCATCGTAAATTATTTTTAATTGATAAGGATGAGAAGAACTTTCCTGAACATTACTATCTGCTTCAATAACATTTAAGGATTCTTCTTCTGTTGGTTGCGTATGATTATAAATAACTGAAAACAATACCAATGCAATAGCAATGATACCAATAATTAAAACAATTTTTTTAGCTGTTCCAATATTCCATTCACCCTTTTTCTGACCAGTAGGTGAACCCTTCAAAATATAAGAACAGTTCTCACAATACGTGGTTGATGAAAGATTGTCATGACCACATCTTGGACATTTTACCATAATATATACCTATATAAAAGTTCTTTAAAAATATTATTTAAATTACTTATATTTAAATTTAATGCAAAAAATGGGCTTTTTTTAGCTATTCAATGATAATAATCAAAAACATTTTGGGCCGCAACATTGCTCATAGAATCAACTTTCGATAGTTCTTCAACACTAGCATTTTTAATATTTTCAATGCTCCCAAATTCCTTTAAAAGATTGATTTTACGCTTTTTACCAATGCCCTTAATATCATCCAGACTGGATTGGCTAATATTTTTACTTCTAAGCTTTCTATGGTATGTGATTGCAAAACGGTGAGATTCATCACGAACCTGCTGAAGCAAATGCAGAGCCCTATTATTCTTAGGGATTATGATTGGCCTTTTGGAATTTGGAAGGTAAATTTCTTCAAACTCCTTTGCAAGCCCGATGACTGGAATATGGGACAGATTCATCTCGTCCAAAACATCACATGCCATACCCAATTGGCCTTTACCTCCATCAATAACAATCAAATCCGGTTCAGGATCCGTTTCGATTAATTTCAAACGACGAGTTAATAACTCCTTCATCATAGCAAAATCATTAGGTCCAGGAGTTTCCATTTTAAATTGTTTATACATTTTTTTATTGGGTTTGGCATCTTTAAACGATACCTTTGAACCGACAGCGAATTTGCCTGAAATATTACTGATATCATAACCTTCAATAACCCTAGGTATCTTTTCAAGCTTTAAATACTTTTTAAGTTCTATCAATGAATTTTCAAGCTTTTTATTTTGATGCTTAATAATTTCGGCATTTTTTTCAGCCATCTTAACAAGCCTTAACTTAACACCCTTTTGCGGTACTTTAATGTGTACCTTATTTCCCCTTAAATCGCTTAACCATTCTTCAAGCAAGGATTTATCCTCAATTTCTTCACTTAAAAGAATCTGTTTTGGAACATGCCTATTGTATCCATAATACTGCTTGATAAATGAAGACAATATTTCGGAATTGGAATCATATTCAGAACCGCTCATTAAAAAGTCATCACGGCCGGTGATTTTTCCGTTGCGAACTGGCATGATAACGACATAAATATCAAGTTTTCCTTTTGCAATGGCTATTACATCCTGATCCAAATCGTCATCAACCAAATCAACGAATTGCTTTTCCATAATCTCTTCAATAGAATTAATCTGGTCTCTTAAAACAGCTGCCTTTTCATACTCCTCATTTTCGGCAGCTTCACTCATTTCCCTTTTAAGATTTTTAACGATTACCGAATATTTGCCCTGGAAAAACAAGTCAATCTTATTTATTATTTCACCATATTCCTTTTCAGTGATATTTCCGTCACATGGAGCATAGCATAAATCAATCTGAGCATTAAGGCAAGGGCCATTCATATTTCGGCATGTTCTAATTTTAAATAAAGACTTTAAGAATTTAACTGTTCTTCTAACAGAACCGACATCGGTAAAGGGACCGTAATAAACACCGTTTTTAGTGATGTTTCTTGTAATGACCAGTCTTGGAAACTTTTCATCAGTTATTTTAACATAAGGATAACGTTTATCATCCTTAAGTTGAATATTATATCGAGGACGGTGTTTTTTAATTAAATTGGCTTCTAAAATTAATGCTTCCTTTTCAGAGCGGGTTAAGATATATTCCAAACTATCAAAATGACTCATCAATATTTGGGTTTTCGGCCTATCCAATTTCTCCCTAAAATAAGAACGAACCCTATTTAAAAGATTTTTTGCCTTACCTATGTAAATGATCTCGCCATCAGCGTTTTTCATAATATAAACGCCAGGTTTTTTTGGCAAATTCTCTGGAGACTTGATTTTTGTAGACATCTAAATACCTAATTTAACTCAACAAAATCTTTATCTAACTTAACTGTACTGTCTGCAATCATTGAATCAAGAACACTTTTAATTCTAGCTGAAGTTTTTCTAGAAGTAGATCTGAATCCGAAATTGCGTGAAACATCCCTTGTTAGGCTAGCAGTTGTTACATCCTGTTTATGGGACAATATCGTTTCGATATTTTTAGCAATTTCCTCATCAGAAATTAAATCAATGTTAGGCTTAACTCTCTTTCTAATAACTACGTCGTTGCTTGATGCATCATATAAAAAGTCCCCAATACGTAAAATATCACCTGAGTTTTCAGATTCCTTAATGGCATTTAAAACTTGCTTTTTCATTTTAGAACCTGCTCTTTTAATATTGCAGCTATCCTTAACCCTTTTAACAACTTCATCAACGTGAATTGGTCCTTCAGTATTAACGATTTCATTGATTGAATTGGAAACTTTATCAATAGGCTGTTCAAATAAGTCTTTTTGTGAGTTTAAACCAAAATCACTTGCAAATTTATAATCGACTATTTCATCTTCAATTTTTCCTCTTTTAGGAAGCTTATTATCATCAAAATCCTTTAAAGTATTGTTACTTCTAAATCTTTCTTTTTCTATTTCCTTATAGTCTTCATCAGCTATTTGAATAATGTCTTCAAGTGCCTGATCCTTTTTATCTTCACGTCTTTTTTCTTCATGGACAGTTACAATAGTGTTGTCATCACTGGACAGTTCTTCTTTAAGTTTCTCCATCCTGAGTTCCCTTTCATAGCGTAACTCTTCTTTTTCGGCGAATGTTAAGCCTTCATCTTGAGGAATGTATTCCTCACCATAATCATTAGATTCTGGAGTTAAATAATCATCTTCATCATATTCTTCTGTCCTATCCACAACAGAAACATATCCTACTTTTGTTGGATTTTCTATTTCATTTAAAGACTTGTGAATATATTTAATATCTCTTATACTGCTTTTAATGGAGTCCTTAACGGATTTATTTTTGTTTTTATCTCCATCATAATACAGATTGTTTTTTCTCAATGGACTGGTTACATCATCAATACCTTTATAGTAAGTAACTCCATCTGGTGTAGCTGAAGGAATATTTTTTTGAGTATTTTCTACATTAGTGCCATAATTATTAATTTCTGATTGATTATTTTCATAGTCATCATAATACTCTTGAGTATTTTCATCGTCTTTTTTATTAAATGCATCAGAAATTACGTCATCAAAAGCCTTGCTTACAAGTGCGGAAGCAAGATTGGAAATGTCTTCATCATCAAGACTACCTTCGGGATGACCTTCAAAAGCTTCATCAATAATACGATTAAAATCATTCTCCTTAATATTTCGATTTCTTTCCATATCAGACACACCACTTATATTTTTCTTAAATACAACTTTTCCTACATTATCATCATTATTATTAGAAATATCCTCATTGATTTCATTATCGAAGAAATTATTTCTATTTACATTTTTGAAATCACCAGAAATGATTTCAACCTCAACCACATCATCATCTTTCGGAGCAGGTTTATAATCAGCAATACCTTCATCAATAACCTCACCATGTACGGTTTCAACCTCTTCTTTTGTTAAATTAAGTTTAGAAGTTCCTCTGATTGCATCAGAAATTTTAGATTCGCTTAAACCATCCGGATTTTTAGGCTTTCTGTCTCCAAACAGAATATTTTTCAAAGGATTTACTTCAACGACAGGCGGTTCATTTTCATCATCAGAATAATCAACAATACTTTCCTCATCATTGCTATGGTCTACATAAATATAATCATCATCAGAGCCCAGATCAACTTTATCCCCATCATCCGAATCCACATCAGCTTCTTCAGGAGTTGAATCATCATTATGATTATTAGTAATTTCATTATTCAGGCCATCATCTTTATCAACAGTGCTTTTTTCATCATCACTATGGTCTACATAAATATAATCATCATCAGAGCCCAGATCAACTTCATCTTCACCGGAAGTGTTTATGTCAATGTCCTCATCATGGATTATTTCAGATTCATTATCTTTAGAATCATCATCCAAACCTACATTATCTTCTTTAATTATCTCTTCATCATCAAAATCAAAAGTGTCTGTGGATTTTTTGAAATTGATTTTAGGCTTTTGTTTAGCTTCTTCATTAATTGGTTCAGGTTCAATAATATCATCTTCTAAAGGTTCATCTTCAATGATATCTACAACATCATCCTTAATAGAATCTTTTGAACTGGATTCAATATCCTCTTCAGCGATATCATCACCAGGTTCGCTATCATCTTCCAAGGAATCATTTTCATCAATTAAATCATCTTCAATACCCAAACCAGATTTTGTATCTTCTTTAATATCAGATTCCATGTCTTCAACTGATGAGTCGCTTTCATCAATTAAATCATCCTCTTCAATGATTTCATCCTCACTATGGTCAACATAAATAAAATCATCCTCTTCCAGTTTATCCTTAATCTCATCACTAATTTGATCAGAATCATCACCTTCAGAAGAATCATCATGGAATAACGAAAATTTACTTTTAATTGAAGATAAAATTCCGCCTTCCGATAAACTGGATCCAAACTTAACTTTTGGAGAATCAGAATCATCATCTACTTCTTCTTCGGATTCTTCTTGGATTTCTTCTTCGATTCCTTCGCTGTCGTATTGAACATCTTCGCTACCGTCTTTATCACTTGCAAATGTATCTTCATCTTCTTCACCATCATCCAAATGAGCATCGGAGTCTTTGTTTAAATCATCATTATTGAATTCCTCAATAAACTCTTCGAAATTTATTTTATCATCAGAATCTTCAAGGCCTTTTTCATCATCTATTGAAGAGCTGATTTTATCAAATGTATCATCTAAATTTTTATTAATAATATCGTCAATATCCCCTTCTTCAAGAGTACCATCATCAGCAGATTCTTCAATATCTTTATCAGATTCTAAATCATCATCTTTTAAATCAACATCATCACTTTCACCAGAAGAAACAATATCCTCTGAGTTTTCATCTTCAATTTTATCTTCATCTGATGAATTCAAATCATCATTAACATCAATCTCATCATCAGAATCTGAATCTTTAGAGTCATCATGGAAGATAAAGTCATCGAATGCACTGGATTCCTCATCAACAGTTACAAATTCACTAGGAGAACTAAAATCAATATCCTCAACAGTTTCATCATCACTGACTTCTACAAATTCACTAGGGGATTTTTCCTCTACAAATTCAATATCATCGTCATTGTCAAATCCATCATCGGAATCTTTACTTACAAAGATTATGTCATCATCAAAATCCAGGCCTTCCGGAGGAATTACTTCAACATTTTCTCCCAAACTAGCCTTTTTCGCTTCCTCTTCTTTTTTCCTTTGTTCTTCCAACTCTTTTTCACGTTTTTTTCTTAATTCTTCAGCCCGTTTTTGAGCTTCTATTCTACGTTTTTCCTCTTTTTCACGAGCTATTCTTTGTTCTTCACGAGTTTCTTTTATCGATTTTTCAATGGATTCCAATAATTTCTTTCGACCCAAATCACGGTTTCTATACCAGTCCGTAGACCATAAATGGTAAAGTTTCCATCCCAATCCTTCCAATACCTGTTCACGAAGCCTGTCACGGTCACGTGCAACTTTACTTGAAGCATACATTTTTCCGTCAGTGGTAATTCCTAAAATGTATTTTCCAGGGTTTTCTTCATCAACAATAGCCAAATCCACTCTAAATCCGGCACAACCGATTTGCTTATCTACAATATAACCGTTTTCTTCTAAAAAGCTAGCTATTGCATCTTCAAATGGAGCTTGTGTATGTTCATCAGCAGTATGGGCACCAATCGTTAAGTTTTCAGCATATTCCAAAAATTCCCTTAATGCCCTGACACCATGGGGAGGATTTGCAGTTAACTTCATGCTGGATGCTTTGAAATTAGAAAATACAACACATTTTTGTCTGGCACGTGTAATCAATACGTTTAATCTTCTCTCACCACCATCCTGATTTAGAGGACCGAAGTTAAGAGACATTTTCCTCTCATTGTCAAAACCGTATCCTACACTGATTAGAATAACATCCCTTTCATCCCCCTGTATCGTTTCAAGGTTTTTAACAAAGAATCTTTCCTCCTTATTTTCTGAGAATAATGGTTCTAATTCAGGTCTTTCACGGCGCCTTTCTTCCAATTTTTCCAGAATTGCATTCTTTTGAGCAACAGAAAATGTTCCAACACCCAAACTTTTTGTATCACCATATTTGTCAAAGTGTTCAAATATTGCTTCAACAACATCTTCCGCTTCTTTTGGATTAGCAGAAGATGAACCCCTTTCATAGGCGGTATCCGGATTATAATGGAATTTCAGTCCTAATTCAGAATCGCTGTGTGAAGGTGAAGGATATACAAGCAATTCATTATCGTAAAATTCCTTATTTGATACATTGATTAATGATTCATGGCGGCTTCTGTAGTGCCATTTCAACATTTTTACAGGGAAAGACAATTTACATAAATGCAGGATACTTTCCATATCAAGAGATGTTGCTTCCTCCTCATCACTTTCCCCGCTTGCCATTTGGTCAAAGAATGATGTTGGAGGCAATTGTTGCGTATCACCCATTACAACAGCAGTTTTACCCCTCATAAATGCTCCCAATGCATCTTCAGGCTTTACCTGACTTGCTTCGTCAAAAATAACTACATCAAATTGCAATTCCTCATTGGTCGGGTCAAGATACTGTGCAACAGATAATGGAGACATCATGAAACAAGGCTTAATCTGTTTAATCATTCCTCCCGCTTTTTCCAATAACTTTCTGACCGGCAAATGTCCGCTTTTTCTTGTAAATTCACCTGCAAGAACCTTTGCCTGAGGGTTTTCTGTAGCACCGAATATCTGTGGAATATTACTATTTAATTTATGGAAAATCCTTTTTCGGTTTAAAACTAGAATCTTTCTATCCAAATCCTTGAATTCCCTTATTCTGTTTTCATGCAATTCACCAATGAATGTGGCCAATTCCTGGTTTTCCACAAATAAAATGTTAAGCAGTGAATCTGCGAAATTGCCTTCAGCCAACGCTTTAATGTCATCTTTTTTAATATTTCTTTTTTCAATGGAATCAACGAATAAATCTGCAGTTGTTCCTTTTAGGGAATTTTTAGTGTTTAGATATTGTGACCATAGGTGAAGGCTTGAAAGTTGCCCTCTCCAGTTATACAATTGAGATTGCCAGTCTTCAAAGGCCACATCATTTGCTCCTTTTTTAAATATCAATTTGCTTCTTGGATTTAATTTTGATTTCAATTTAGATAAATCATCACTAAATTCCTTTCCGGCATCGATATAATCAACCAAATCTCTTTCAGGATTGATTTCAAATAAATCCTTGGATAGGATATCGATGGTATTTTGTGAAAAGATTCCTTCCTTTGTAAGTGATGAGAATTGAGTCATCCATTGAGCAATTGCTTTTAAATCATTGATATCTGCATTGAGATGCCAATATTCACCATAATATTTTTTGGCCAATGCCTCATTAGCTTCCAGATTCTTTTTAAGTCTTATGGCCATCTTAGCCCTATTCAAATCATCAATGATTGTATTTACATCATCCTGAACAGGATAATTATAATATCTCTCAACAAGTTCCAGATGCTGATTTGATTTGAAGAAACGGAACTTCTTATGGGACAGTTCATTCAATTCATAAATCAAAGCATCGATATTAACATGATAAATGTTAGGATTAAACTTATTCAATATAGGTGCAACTCTCTGATATTTGGCCAGTTCCTGTATCAGCCTATAAGGATCATCATTATTGTTATCCCATGCACCGGATTTCAATATCTGAGCATCAATCAATTCAGAATTCTGGGTTTTGATAATGTCAAATGCAGAAAGTGACTTTTCAAATTCATTCAACGTATCCGGCTTTTTGATGCCGTAAATGTCATAGACCCTTCCACGTTCAATCAAAAATGCATCAAGAGACTTTAACGTATCGTTTATTAACATTTCAATTTCTCTTAAATCAGCAGGAAGCAGACTTTTCGGTGAACATTTGCTCCAGGGATTTTCCTTTGAAATAGTCTGATACAGTTCAGCGACACTTTCCAAGCCCAAAATAATGTCATCCAAATCTTTTAATGTTATGGTTTCCGGACTATTAAATCTAACCAAAGGCATTATGCTTTGCTTTCTTGCAAAATGATCATCAGCAGCTTCCTTCATTCCATATAATTGAAACGCCGATAGATTAACGGCAAAAACTGGCCTGTGAATAACACTGGCATAGTCATCTAGCTGTCTTTTTAAAGTCTCCAATTTCCTAATGGTCTGGTCAATATTCAATGTATCGACTGCCCTTACGGTAGTTGCCTTTTGAAGGTCCTTTAAGAATTTTTTACGTCGGGTCTTATGGGAATGAAGCTCCAAAACGAATTTGCCCAAACCTACATTGGTCAGCCTGTCCTTTACAACATCCAATGCGGCCATTTTTTCTGATACAAATAAGACTGATTTGCCTTCTGCAAGCAGCTCAGCTATTAAATTAACGATAGTCTGTGATTTTCCTGTTCCAGGCGGTCCTTCCACAACAAGATTTCTTCCAGCTTTAACATCCTGTATTGCAGCAATTTGGGAAGAATCTGCATCCAAAACCTGATACATTGACTGATAATCAAGCTGTGAGTCGATATCCTCTTCATTAAATGCTTCAACATCATTTTTTGCAGGATTGAAAATTGCCTGTATCAGTTCATTTTTAGTTAAGTCAACATTATCCGCCCAGCTGTCTGGATTCAAGTCATTATACATTACAAATTTTGTAAAACTAAAGAAACCTAAAGCAATATTATGATTTACCCTCCAGTCTTCCATCTTATGAACGGCATGCTTAACATGTTCAATATAATGGTCAACAACTTCCCCATATCTTTTAAATTCAAAATCAGGAAGTTCAATGCCTGCTTCAAGAAGCTTTGCCTTAAGTGAAATATTGGTTTGAATGTCTTCTCCAGTCCATTCCAAATTAAATGATTCACCTACTTTTTTCCTCTCCATTGAAACAGGAATCAGCACTAAAGGAGCTTTATTGGTTTGTTTTGGCTTTGACTTATCAATCCATTCCAAAAATCCCACAGCCAAATATAGAATATTATAACCCTGTTCCTGAAGCATGGTTTTAGCCTGGTTATTAATATAATAGAGTCTTTTTTGAAGCTCATTAGGAGTTAAATCAGTTTCCAATTTTTTATTTCCCTCGGAAAACTTACTGAAATCAAATGGAATATGGTCCCAAACTGAAGATTTTTCTTCTCTTTTATCTTTCTTATTAGCTACAAAATACATCTTATTTTCTTGCAATACTAATGTTTGAAAGATATTTATTGGAGTTTGGTTATTAATCTTAATGGTTTTAGCCCTGGATTTAAAATTAAGCAATTGATTTCTTAAAGTTAAATCCAATAACTCCTTACGTAAATTTTCGAACTCCTTTTCAATTTTATTAGTAGATGGATTTGACAACATGATGATCATTTATTTTAAAAAATTCTTTCAATCATATATAATTATTAATTCTTATATTAATAAAGTTTACTTATAATTAAATATCGCTTTTAAAAGGCCCAAAAAAGCTAAGTTTATCACTGGCTATTTTTGATGCAAAATTGGCCGATTTTAAAATAGATTTGGTGGTTAATTTTTTTGAGATGTAAGCCGCCAGATATGTATCTCCACAGCCTGTTGAATCAATAATATTATCACATTTAACGGCTTGAATTTGATACTCCTTATCCGCAAGCACTCTTGAACCTTTGGATCCGTTGGTAATAATTATTTCATCAATATTAAAGTCTTTAATGTCATTATCTTTAAATAAAATTTCTGCTTCACATTCATCTAAAAACAATCCGTCGATATTGGTAATTAAATCTTTTATCTCAGGAGTTAATTTTAATGAAATGGAATATGCATTTTCACTTATTCTTTCAAAAGGATATCTTAAAAATCCCTGAAGGGACATATAGATTGGTACATTGAATGATTTCAGGTAATCGATAGTTTCCTTTGGAAAATCAGATGCATTTAAAGGATTGATGATGAATGCATCAATATTTTCCGGCAAAATATCTGATAAGTCTTCCTTTGTTATTGGAATATTGGGAAAATTACTTGATTGAATTCTTTCATCATCATTATTTGGATATTCATTGACAAAATAATGGGTATTGTCCTTTTTAATTAAATTGACTTTATCTTTATCAGGAAAATCATCAATCAAACGACTGTCACCACAATTTGTAATAATCAAATAATCTGGATAAAACTCCTCAAAAACAAAAGACTGGAAATAAACTGCCCCACCTGTTTTTGATTGTTTATTGCTTTTTGTTATTATTAAATCCCGAGTAACTGGACCTATAGCAATTATTGTCATGAAAATGAATTTATGAGAAAATTAGACTCCCATATTCCTCCAACATATTAAATCATACTAGTTCTATTGTAATATCTATAACATGATATTTGTTTGAAATGGAATAAATATCCTTTTTAATTTTTTCAGGATTATCCCAATTATCGATTTCCACTTTTAAGGTCATGACAGAATCGATTCCATCAAGTGACCAGATATGAAAATCATCGATTTCCTTAATTCCATCAACAGCTAAAATGTTTTTCTTGAATTCATCCACATCAAAGTTATCGGGTGTTTTTTGAAGCAGTACTAAAATTGACTTATATAGATTCCTTCCCAGGTTAAATATTAACCATATTGCAATGCCTATTGATATAAAAGGGTCCAAATAAGTTGCATCTGCCCAGAATATTAAAACTATGCTTAAAACTAAAATAGCAACCCATTCAAAGATATCTCCAAGCAAATGATAGAAAATGGCTTTTTCGTTGAATGTTTCACCGCCATGCAACTTCCAGACAGAGATGGATTTGAATATCAGTCCCACCATACCAACCAAAAGCATTCCTCCGGCATCAACATTTTCAGGTGCGAATAATCTGGGAATCGCTTCCTGCAATATGAAAAATGCCATTGCAATGACAAATGTTGATGTGATAACGGCTCCCAAAATGGAAAATCTCTGATAACCGTAAGAAAAAGTGTCAGTTGAATCCTTTTGAGAGACGTGTTCCAGAATCCATGCAATTGCCATTGAAATAGTATCTGACATGTCATGAATACAATCGGCCAAAATTGCCATACTATTTGTTGCAAGACCCCCGATTATAACAATTATATTGAATGTTAAGTTCACAAAAAAAACAAATGCCAAATTATCACTGGCTTTTTTGTGATGATGATGTGTATCTATCCTCATAGATAATAGTTATATAAGTTATAGCATAAAAAAATTACTTAAAATGTTATAAACAAGAATTAAAGTATAATTTAAGGTCTTTTAAAAATAGACCATACTATCTAAATATTTATATAATTTAAAAGTTAAAAGATTAATAAGTGATAAAAAATGGCTTTAACTGGAACAACTATATTTTCTCATATATTACCTGTAATTTTTGGATTTTTTGGAGTAATCTTAATTATGTCTGGAATTTTAGATGATAACAATCCTAAACTTGCATTCGGTATTGTATTATTCGTTGTAGCCTGTGCTTTCCCTTATGTGGTTTTAAGTGCACTCCTCTAAATGATATTAATTTCACCTGAGTGTAGGCTTGTTCCTACCAACACTTTTTTTATACCTATTTTTTCCAATTCGTCTATTGAATCCTTATTTAACCCGCCAGCAATGATTAACTTATCCTTTAAATCTTCAAATTCCTTTAATAATTCTTTATTATAACCTTTATTAGTCCCAACACCAGTAATATCTAAAAGAATTATTTGTGAGGGATCAACATCAATTAATATGTCTTTAAATTCATTGAGTGTTAAATCCAGATTTTTTGAATATAATTCGTTGTTTTTTACATCCACACTTATGACTATCCTTTCTTTCGGATATTTATCACAAATTTCATATAAGTCATCTACTCTCTCTAACGTTTCTGTTGGAACGATAATTTTAAATGCATAATCCAGGAAAAATGAGAATCCTTCAGCGTTTTTAACACCTGCGTCCAGAATAACTGGAATAATCGTGTTAACCATTTTTATCTCATTAATATTGTGGCCTTTGCTTTCTATTAAATCCAAATCTGCAATATACAATTCATCTGCCCCGTTCAATTTTAAGCCCTGGGCAATTTCAATAGGATTTGATGAGGGTGCAAATACCGTTTGCAGCGGTTGATATGTATCCCTTAAACCGGACTTGCCGCTTACTGCCTGACCATCCTTTAAATCTAAAACAGGTATCTTTTTAATCATGTTAATCACATCAATATTAATATAAATAACTAAGTATTTTAATATTTTGGCTTTGAGAAATCCCCATTATTGATAATAGAATTTCAAGTAGATATGATAATTACTAATTAGATTATTTTAAGGAAAATTCTAAGTAAAAATAGTGTATAAAATTAAAAATAAAAAAAAGAGGAGTATAATGAATTACTCACTTATTTGATCAGTTCCGCCTGAATTTAAACTGTTCTGGAAATCTGCTATATAGTCATTTAAGGTCATACCTATTGCAGATGGGTCACGAGCATCAACAATAACACCACCTTCATTGACCCAGCAAAGATAATCTCCAACAAAAGTACATCCATCGTGCAGATCAACATTGATTTTTGAACTTGTATTTCCGTGTGATTGGCCAAATACCAAAGTAACACCCATTGCGATTATAATAATAAACAATACTGCTATAATTATATTTTTATTCATTGTTATCACCTTTTATAATATTATTTTTCAATAATTACTGTTTTTGGACAAGAAGATTTTTCCACCATAAAAATCCTGTAGAACTCTTCAGACCTATTAATTACTTTATACAAAGCAATATAAAAAGTTTTTCGAATGTAAGTGCTCACTTGCATCAGTAATTAAGAAAAAAAGAATAAATAAATGTTTATTTTAAAAATTAAGCTTTAATTATTAGAAATAATAAACATTTAATCAGATTGCAACTAGGACAATATTTAAAAAAAAATTTCAAAAAACAATAGGAGGAAAATTAGGCTAAAACAATAATTTTAACCTAATTTTTAAAATTAAAAATAATGATCAATTTAGGGAACGTATAAAAAATATGATTTTTAACCCTTGTTTATTATCTTTAACAACATACTATATAAAGTTATCTAAATTTTATAAAAATTAAATTATAATTGAATAAATATTTTTCATCAAATAATAAAAAATATAATAAACAATGTAAAAATAATTAAAAAAATTAAACAAAAAATAGTATATGTATAAGAATTTAACGAAAGTAAAAATATAGTCCTAAAAAAAAGTCAAAAATCAATAAAGTTGTCTTGAATTACTTGATTCACAAAATTTTAATTAACAAAATAATATTGACAGAACAAATAATGATTAAAGTACAGTTAATAAAATTAAAGTAAAATTACATAGAAAAGGTAAAAATAAGAAATTAAAAAAATAAAAAAATTGAGTTTGAAGTTTAGAAGAGGGAATTTTGAAAGACAGAAAAAATTGTGTTCATCCGTTTGCTAGCTTTTGAAAATTTAACTTCAAACTATATTAAAGAATATGTTTTTATTATATAAATACTTTTTTATTAAAAAGTATTACTATATTTATGAAAAAAATGATAAAAAGTAATACATAGACTTTTAAAAAAAATAATTATTCACGATAATTTTCATCAATATATGAATCGAACTTCAAATAAGCTTCATCGACAGCTTCACTTAACATATCCTGATTGATTTCAGATAATTCATCGAAAAGAACTCCCAAATCCACATCAACATCCAATTGATCATTTTCATAATTAAGGATAATATCCAAATCAATGTCTTCAAGTTCCTTAGTTGAAATTACTTTTGAAACTTCAACTTCAAGAATTTCTCCAAAATCAGCGGAAATATTATCTAAATCATCAGAGGATAATTTTTTAAGTTTTGACATAATAATCTAAAAAAAAGAATGGAAATTAAGCTCCATTAGGAGCCATTCCTTGCATAGCCGCTTGAATATTAGTTTGCATTTCTTCAAGTTTTTTCATGACTCTTTCTTCTTGGCGAGCCATAGTCTGTTTTCTTAACTTGAGAGTTTCTAACTTTTCTTCAGCTTCTTCTAAAGCAACTTTATAATCTACTTTAATGAGTAAATTACCTGCTTGTTTAAATACTTCAGTATTTTCATCAGTATTATTTAATTCTTCCAATGCTTTTTCAGTTTCTTGAATTTGAACTTCAACAGTTTGAATTTGCATGGTTACAGCTTGAGCCTGTTGTTGTAACTGTTGAAACTGATTTAATTGCTCTTGTATATTTTCAGGAATTTCCATTTAATCACCTTTTTAATTTTTATATATTCGTTAAGTTATTTATTTGTAATGATAAATTAATCCACTTAATTGCTGAATTGACAGAAGCTCTAAATGATGTTGAGTCCTGAGCATCAATATTAATAACGATACAATTGTCTTTTAGAGTCAAATCCATAGAAGATCTGTAATCGGGAGCTGTCTGAAATTCCAAGATAATTGAATCATAAATAATTTTTGCCTGCTTGGAATTTTCAAACTCAATGTTGATTTCGCTTTTTACAGATTCTAAAGGACTATTTTCAATCATCTTTATCTAAAATCTTTTTAATATTAATCTGGAAATCAAGTTTATCTCCAAACTTATTGATAAAATTTATTTTAGCTATTACATCATCATAGCCAGTAGAAATATGGATATAATTCTCTTCAGCCTTATCAACCAGTTCAAAACCCAAAATGTCACTTAAAACATTGAGGCTTTCAACGTCAGATACTATCTTTAATTGGGATGGGGAAACATTAAGTCTTTCATTTGTAGTTGTAACGCTGATTAAAACTATAAGCAGCTCTTCCCCTTTATTGGAATAAAAAGTAATCCTACTTGGATTTCCTTTAATCTCATTAACAATAGCTAAATTAACTTCATCTTCTGCGAGAGCTTTTAATAAAAGTTCTCTCATATTCATTTTACCTCTATTTACAGAAGTTGAATCTGTTGCGTGGGCAAAATTTTTACAAAATTTCCTTGTCTTTTGAGAAGGCTTTCTGGAAGTTGAAATTAACATTTAAATCAAAAATAGTAAAAAATTATAGATTAAACAAGATTATTAAAATCTTGATTTAATTCTATTTTTTAAGGCCGACTCTATTGGCCATATTCCCATCAGGAACACTTGCTGATACCCAACGGGTTACTTCTGGAACATTTTTAAATAAAATCCTATATCTACAATTAGGACATTTATTATCCATGTAGCTCTTTTGGTCTACTTCTGTTCCACAGCGTGGACACTTATACAAGGATTATTCCTCCACTTTAATATCTCTAATACTACGTGCTGCAGATTTTGCCATAGGGGTTTGTGGAATATATGCTCCACCGGTGAATACTGCACCGCATTTTCTACATTTCCAAATTCCAGCAGCTTGTCTTTTTACATAAGGTCTATCACATTTAGGACAAACATGATTTTTTTTCATGTTTTCTTCGATGATTTTTACGGATCTTTTAGCTTTTCTTCCGTATCTTGCACCGAACCTACCAGTAATACCAACTTTTTTAGTTCTTGCCATTTTAATTTCTCTCCATTATAAAAATAATAATTAAAAACTGTAAATCATTTAAGATTTACCATGATTAAAAACAATCATAAAATTATCTAATGTAATAATATTGTATTACATCATATTTAAAGTTAATGGAAAATTTAAGAAAATAAATGCATTTTCTCAAAATACCATTATTATAAACCCAATAATCTAATCGAAAGAGTGATAATTAGGGCTTTCATTAGTGATTAACAAATCATGAGGGTGTGACTCTTTAATACCGCTGCTTGTAATTCTCACAAATTTGGCTTTTTGCTTCATGTTAGCGATATCTTCAGCTCCACAATAACCCATTGAGGATTTTAAACCACCAACTAATTGGAATAATATTTCTGCAATAGTTCCTCTATATGGTACTGCACCTTCAATTCCTTCAGGAACATATTTTGTGTGGTTCATCTTACTTTTAGAACCTTGGAAGTATCTGTCGGCACCACCATCAAATTCACTGGTCATAGCTCCCATGGATCCCATTCCACGGTATTTCTTATATTGTTTTCCATTCATAACAACAACATCACCAGGAGCTTCCAAAGATGCTGCAAGCAAGTTACCTAACATTACTGCATCCGCACCGGCACCAATAGCTTTTGCTACATCACCAGAGTATCTGATACCACCATCTGCAATAACAGGAACTCCTGAATCAGCCGCCACATCAGCAACGTCAGAAATTGCAGTAAGCTGTGGTACGCCAACACCTGCTACAATACGAGTAGTACACATTGAACCCGGACCAATACCAACTTTAAGTGCATCTACACCCATTGAAATTAAATCTTCAGCAGCTTCAGCAGTTGCAATGTTACCGACACACAATTCTGCATCGATATTCTCTTTAATGGTTTTTGTATATTCAACTACATTCATGTTGTGAGCATGAGCACAGTCAATTGAAATGATATCCGCACCTGCCTCGTCAAGTGCCATTGCACGTTCCAAATCAAATGGTCCACAGGCTGCAGCAACCAAGTATTCACCATTTTTATCACGTGCAGCATTAGGATATTGTGCCTGGTTTAAAATATCCTTAATGGTAATTATTCCAACTAATTTGCCGTCAGAAAGAACAGGAAGCCTTTCCACTTTATTTTCATAGGCAATATTCAATGCCTCTTCAGCAGTAATCGGTTCTTCAACAGTGACAACATCTGAAGTCATGATGTCTTTAACGGTTTTACTAGGTTCTGATTTTATAACTGGCCTAATGTCTCTTTTAGAGATGATGCCAATAATTTTATCATCCTCAACAACTGGAAGACCGCTGATTAATTCATCCTGCATCTTATTTTGAACATCCAAGATTGTTGAATCTGGAGTAATGGTTACAACATCACGAATAGTAATGTCTTCAGCAGATTTAACTTTTTTAACCTCTTCAACTTGTCTTTCCAATGACAGATTTCTGTGGATTACTCCAATACCACCTTCCTGTGCCATAGCTATAGCCAACTCAGATTCTGTAACAGTGTCCATAGCAGCACTTAAAATCGGTATATTCAGTTTAATGCCTTTAGATAATTCTACAGTAGTATCAATATCTTTTGGCTCCACATAACTTGCATTTGGAGTAAGTAAAAAATCATCAAATGTATAAGACATTCTTGCTTCTTGAACTTTTTTAGAAAACATTAAAAACACCTACTTAAAATGAATCGCATAATTTTTTAAGCTCAGCTACAGCAGTATGATGTATTTTACCAGTATTACGGTCACCGCCAACACAGGCAGCTCCTCTAATACCAACCACATCACAACCAATATCATGTAATGGTTTCAATTGGTCTTTTTTAACAGATCCTGCAAGAGCAGTTTTTAAATTATAACTATGAGCTTCCTCAACAAATTCTGTTAACTTTTCAATATCCAAATAATCAAATAAAGTATGACCGTCTTTTACAGCAGTATCCAACATTGCCAAATCACAGTTTGCATCACGGGCAACTTTTGGAATTTCCATAGGATCAACAGCACCAACACGATGAGCATCAGCATATCCCGCAGCTACAACAATAGTATCCGAACTTACATCCTTAACTGTTTTAGATACATTTTTCATAACTTCAACAGCCTCATCGTAGTTTTTGGTTCCGTATAATCCAACTTTAATGTAATCCGCTCCTGAAACATGAGCACCCATTGCTGCAAGAGAAACAGTACCTGGCTTGTAAGGCACATCACCTAAAGTGGCACTGACTAGCTTATCTTCAGGAGTTAATTCCCTAATCTCTTTAATAACCCAAGGGAAATTAGCACCTAAAGATCCTTCCTTAGGATTTTTAACATCAACAATATCTGCTCCACCTTTTATAGATTCAAGAGCTTCTTCATGGTTTATAGGACTAATTAATAGAAGCATGTATTTCCTCCGTTATAATAATAAAATATTAAAATATAATATTTTTATATTTGGTCTTTTTACTTTATAAGTATATGCTTTAATAATTTCTATCTAAAATGAGAATATGTTTGAAATTTCAAATCTCCAATTTTTGATGAAAGATATGAAAAAGTATTGAAAAAATTAAAATAAAAGATTATTTGAACCTTTTCGGCTTTGTAAAGCCTGAAATGTTCAATATGGGGAATCGTTTTTGCTTACATTATCCTTTATCTTTCCATGAACTCTAGGATAAAAGCCGACTTCAGAGGATAATTTTCTCATATTTTCAATTATTTCATTTGTCGGAATGGCAACAGGACAGTTGAGCGTGCACAATCCGCATAATGTACACATATAAAGGCCTGATTCAAAGCACGTCGCATCGTCTTCAATGAATTTTGACATTGCAACGCCCCTTCCTCCAAGGTAATTGTTGAATCCGAATTCGTTTCCGACTGCATTATATACCGGACAGTGGACAACGCAGTTTCCACAGCCTATGCACCACAGGCATTCTTCACTTGCAGAGCTTCTTCCATTATCCAGAAGAATCACTGCAACCTTTTTGGCACCATACATATTTTTCAGAAGTTTCTTTTCAATGTCTGCTGTTTTAGATGGAGCAGATATTACGTTCATGTATGAGGTTACATAGTTTCCTGTTGCATAAACCGTTTCCAGTTTTGCAATGGAGATTGCATCTTCCAATGTAGGTACGATTTTATCGATTCCAGCTACAATTATATGCAAATCTTTCAGTGAAACCAGTGAAATATTACCCTCGTTGTGAACCATTATGCATGACCCCTCTTCAGAAGCAATTGCATTGGCACCTGATATACCTACACTGGCATCTTTTAATAAATTCAGGACATCTTCACGGACAAGTTCCATTATCTCACGGGGAATCGGGTCGACATTGCTGTTTAAGGAATCATTAACAATGTCAGTTATCTCAGAAATATTCAAATGGGAAGCAGGTCCAGTTGGATGAACAGGTTTATTGTCGGTTTTTTTAAGCTGTAAAATCCTATCTCCCAAATCCGTCTCAACGACATTCCATCCATTATCAGCCAAATTATTCTTAAAATCGATTTCTCCCAACGTATTGGATTTGGCTTTGGCAATTACCTTATTGTCATAACCGTCAATTAAATCAAGAATGATGTTTATGGCATCTTCTTTGGTTTTTGCAAATTCAACATCGATTCCATTTCGATTGAAGGATTCAATAGCTTGAGCATATAATATATCAGAGTGTTCAATGGAATATTTTTTGATTTCACGGACCTTTTTTTCCAATCTTTTAACCTGAGGTGAGTTCTTAATTTCAGATGATCTTGATTTGACTGTGTTGAATGATTTTCTCATCGTTTCAAGTTCACTTCTCTTCATTAACATCACCATATTCAATTAAAAATTCAGTCAAGTCCAAAACATCCAATCCACGGTCTTTTAAATTTAGCTTGCAGAAAGGACATGGCGTAACCAACAAATCCGCATTGGTTTCAACTGCTTGGGCAATTCTGGATTCAGCCATTTCATCGGCAATTTCCGGATAAGCGGACTTTACTCCGCCGCCTGCACCGCAACACAAACTGTTATCATGATTGTTTTGCATTTCAACCAAATCGGCTACAGCAGATATTACATCACGTGGCTCTTCAAATATATTGCAATGCCTGCCCAGATGACAGGAATCATGATAAGTAACCACCAAATCTCCCTTATTTAAATTTAATTGGTTATCATCAATCAGTTCTTTTAGAAACTGTGAAATATGAATAACGTCCAATCCTTCATAATCCTGCTTTAATGTCTTATAGCATCCAGCACATGAAGTCAATATTAACTCACCAGACAAAGCTTCAGTATTTTTTTGGATTTGATTTTCAGCTTCTTCAATGAAACCTGTTCTTAACAATACAGAACCGCAACATTTTTCATCATCCAAAACTTTATAATCAACGCCCACTAATTTCAACAGTTTTTCTGTTGCATCGGCTATAGATGTTTCTTTTTCACGTGCGGTGCATCCTCTAAAATATATCATAAATATTATTCTTCCTTATCATCCAAAGTAATTTCATTGCTAATTGCTACTTCTTTAACTATTTTATTCATGTTGTCTTCTAGTTTATCAAGTTTATAGAATAATTTTACACCCAAATAAAATATAAATGCCAATGCAACGATTATAAGAAAATCAAGCCCTCTTGTAATTCCAAAGGCCCTTGCAAAAATTACACTTGACTCCGGAAATATGGAAAAAATAATTACAAAAATCCAAATGACCAGCCAGATTAAAAAAGAAGATAAACTACTTTTACCGCTTCTAAATCTAAAGAAGAATACAATAATAGCTATTATAGACAGTATTGGAAATATTATTGAATATATTAACATAATTACACCTTAATCAAATAGTTTATGTTTCATCATCTGAAATAGAATTTTTAATGCAACCTTGGAATTCGTTCCTTTTGCCTGTGTTTCAGGAGTATATATTGTCTGAATGGTAACCTCTTCAAAAGGAATATCATTATCATTAACCTCACGGATAAATTCAGAAGATATTAAATAACCTCTGGCATTGATTGTAATTTTATTCAAAGCATCTATTGTCAGTGCCCTAAAACCAGTCTGGGAGTCACTGACATCAACACCATAGAATATTTTAGTTAAAAAGTTCATTACAGCATTTGCAAAATTACGGCTTTTAGGCATGTCTTCCAGCGGCCTTACACCGATTACGGCCTGAGCCCTACCGGAAACTAAAGGCTCTATTACTGAATCCAAATCATCAGGAGAATGCTGGCCATCTGAATCCATACTTACAATATATTTGGGATTGAATTTTAAAACTGCCTCAAAACCTGTTTGCGTTGCAACGCCAACACCCCGATTGATAATCAAAGAATAAAGATGAATCCTATTCGGATATTTCTTTTTGGATTCCAAAATAACATCTAAAGTATTGTCAGATGATCCGTCATTGACAATGACCATATTGTATCCTTTCTCGGCAATAGCCTCGATTACAGGTTGAATTCTAGTCGCTTCATTATATGCTGGAAGAACCACATATGTAGCATCCTTATCTTCTGCAGTTATTTTACATTCCATTTTTATCCCTTTATAATGGTCCTGCGTCTTCTTTTCCTTCACGCATTCCCATACCTGCTTCTTTTCTCATAGCTTTCCTATGATACATCATCTTAATCAAATTTTGCGCATGTTCACGAGCCCTGTTTTCGGCCAATTTTTTCAGCTCAACAGGGTCTTCTTCTTCATCTTCATGGACAAAAACCTCTAAAATATGAGTATTTGTCATTAGCTGAGCATTTATAAGACCAGTTGAAGCTTCATGAGCACACATCTTATCCTTTTCCATAGGACCCGGCATTCCAAGTGCCATTACAATATCACAATTTTCCTCTTCTATGAGGATTTTAGCAGTTACCGGCAAGTCTTTAACTCCAGGAACTGTCTCACGAATAATTTTTAAGTCATAAGCATTATTTTTAAGCTCATCTATAGCGGCTGATGCCATATCAAAACGAGCAAAAGTTGTATCACAAATTCCTATCCTCATAAACTTCACCTTAAAAAAAGATATGTTTATATTAATATATAACTATTTGTAAGTATATCAAAAAGTAATACTAAATCAATAATATTTAAAAAAATGAAAAAAATTAGTTTTTGTTAATTAAATTTAGAAACTTATCTTTAGCTTCTCTTATTGTTAAGGGATAATCATTTTCCATATCATAACCTTCACTTTCAAGCTGTTGGAACAATTCAGTTACAATAGGAACTTTCAAATTTGCCTTTTCAAGAACTTCCGGCTGTGCAAATATTTCTTTAGGCGTGCCTTCGGCAATCAATTCACCGTCAACCAGAACAAATATCTTATTTGCATAATCAGGGACCAGATCAACTTCATGTGTTGAAATTACAATTGTAATTCCTTCATCATTAAGCTCTTTCAATAATGTCACTAAATTTTCCACACCCTGCGGATCAAGTCCTGCAGTCGGTTCATCCAAAACCATGATTTCGGGTTTCATAGCCAAAATTCCTGCAATAGCTACCCTTTTCTTTTGACCGCCGCTTAAATGATGTGGGGCGATTTTTTCAGTGCCGCTCATTCCAACACGAGCCAAAGCCTCTTCAACCCTGTCTTGAACCTCTTCCATAGGCAAACCTAAATTCAAAGGTCCGAAAGCAACGTCCTCCTCTACAGTTGGAGCAAAAATCTGATCATCAGGATTTTGAAATACAATTCCTACCTTTTGTCTAAACTTAAGCAAAGATTTCTTATCATATTTGAGTTCTTCACCATCGATGAAGACTTTCCCTTCATCAGGTTCATATATCCCATTCAAATGAAGAAACAGAGTAGACTTTCCAGCACCGTTTTTACCTAAAAGAGCAACCATGTCACCTTCATCTATTTTTAAGCTAACCCCTTTTAGGGCTTGATAATCATTATTATAAGAATATTTTAAATTTTGAACTTCTAACATGTTAATTACTCCTATCTTTTGGTTCATAAACTGGTAGCTCACCATTATAACCTCTTGAATCCAAAGAATTTTGTAAAATTTCACTTTTATCAAGAGACCTTAAAAATATTGTACTTACAAGAGCTCCCAATGATTTGAATGAAGTAGTATAAGAATGATAACCTAACCTTGTCTGCTGTGCTTTCTGCATAGTATCTATTTCATTTAAGAATATAAATATTGTATTATACATTAAAAGCCCGATTTCAATCATGATTTTTGGAACCTTTAAAGTACCCAAACAGTGTAAAACTTTTGCAATTGGTGTTGTAAGTGCTAAAAATCCTAAACAAGGCAAACATCCAAGTACACGGAAAAATGTGTAAACACCATAATGTAGTGAATTTTGTGTAACCACAATACCAAATATTTTTGTATCATAAATGACTTCTCCGCTTCCAAAGAAAAATATTAAAAATAAACAGGTTATTATAAGAAATGCCATTGGAATTGTCAAGAATTTTAAATAAGATTTATAATTTATTTTAGCAATTGCTAAAATGACAAATGACATTATAATAAAAATAATTATATCAAAATACAGATTATCTAAAGCCAAAGTAACGATTAACAAGATAATTGTTAAAAACAATTTAAAATAAGGGTTAAACTCAGTTAAAGCATTGTTGTGCGCAATATAATCCATATCAAACTTCATAAAATCACAAAAAAAGAAAAAAGATGATTTAATTAATCATCTTTAGATTGTCCTCTCCAGTAACCAAAGAAGTAACCGATAATGATTGCTCCAATAGCAGCTTGAAGAGCGAATAATAAACTTTCTATTTCTCCACTAGGTGGTTCCCAGATTGATGAAAACCAAGGTTTGAAACCAGATTCTTCTATAGCTTCACCTGCTGCATCATCAGCACCACCAAAGTAACCGTCATCTTCACCGTGACCACTGTACATAATCAATGGCGCGATGAAAAGTATTATACAAACGACAGCCAATATAATTAATGTTGATTTTTCCATATTATCACCTTATGCCTCATTAGGAGCTAATGCACCAAGTTTATCCAATAATTTTGGTTTATATGCTTTTAATCTATCCCAAATAATTACGGTCAAAATACCTTCACCAATAGCTAATGGTACTTGAGTAACTGCGAAAATAACTAAAAATTTAGATAATGCAGACCCAAATGAAGGGGATGGGAAAGCTAAAGCTAATTGGAATGAAGTAGCTACATAAGTTAATAAGTCTCCTAAAAATGCTGCGAAAAATATTGCAATTGTAGAAGAAATATTAGCTTTAGTTAAAGCTTTATATGCAACCCATGCTATAACAGGACCTATAATACCCATTGAGAAAATGTTTGCACCTAAAGTAGTTAATCCACCGTGAGCAAGTAAGATTGCTTGGAAAAGAAGTACAATAGTTGCTAAAACAGCAGTTACTGCAGGTCCGAATAATGCCGCACCTAATCCGTTACCACAAGGGTGAGAACAACTTCCAGTAACAGATGGTAATTTCAAAGATGATAAGACGAACATGAATGCTCCACTAACCGCAAGCAATGCCTTAGATTCTGGAGTTTCATCTACTATTTTTTTAATTTGATAAACACCATATGCAACAACGATGAATGAAATTACAAACCAAATAATACACCATTGCAATGGTAAATATCCTTCCATAATATGCATGATAAATTCCTCTCATTTTTAATTAAATTAGGACAGTACGATTATCCTGCCAAACTAAAATATTACATTAACCTCTAGTAATACTTGATGATAGTAAATATGTTATTTTTAATATATAAATATAATTAAAAATATATCAATTACACTTTAATAAATTGGTGCATTAAGTCAAACATATTTTAAAAAACGGCCAAAATACACCTATTTTAAAAAAATAATTTAAATAATAACAACAGATATTAAAATATGAACATTAAAAATAATTTGATTTTAGCATTGGATGTAGGTAGCGAAAAAGAAGCAATAGATATATGTGAAAAAGTTTCAGATAATATTGACACCATAAAAATAGGCTATCCTCTAGCCCTTGCAGAAGGCCTTGAAATAATCAATAAATTAAAAGACAAATTTGACTTTAAAGTAATATGTGATTTTAAGGTAGCAGATATTGATGCAACAAATGAAAAAATCTGTGAAGAGACTTTTAAAGCAGGAGCTGATGCAATAATATGTCATGGATTCGTAGGTCCGGATAGTGTACAGGCCTGCCTTGATGTTGCGGACAAATACGAAAAGGAGCTATTTTTACTAACTGAAATGTCACATCCTGGAGCTAAAAAGTTCCTCCAACCAGCTGCTGATGAAATTGCAGAAATGGGTGTTGAAATGGGAATAACAAACTATGTAGCTCCTGCAACACGCCTTGACCGTTTAAAAGACATCAGAAATATTGTTGGTCCAGATGCTTATATAATATCACCAGGTGTTGGAAAACAAGGCGGAGACGGCAAAAAAACTTTGGAAATATCCAATGCAATAATCGTTGGAAGAAGCATTTACGAAGCCGAAAATCCTAAAATTGCATGTGAAACTATTATAAAATAAAGTTAAAATTAACTAAAAGTATTTTAATAACTAAATACATAAAATATAAATGTTCTACTTAGCTAACGAACAAAAAAAATTAAATGGAGGACATATATATGGCAAATGAAGTGACAAAATTAATAATGGAAACCATCTTAGGTTTAATTACTACTGCTTTTGCATTTGTAGCAGGTTTAGCATGGAATGATGCAATCCAAGCATTAATCGAACAGTTTGTCGGTACCGGAAGTGCATTAACCAGTTTATTTACCTACGCTATTATCGTAACCATAATTGCAGTTATCGTTACCGTACTTTTAGCAAGATTTGCTGCAAAAATGGGAATTGAATTAGACGACTAAGAAGGAAAACAAATTATTTTCCTTTTTAATCTTTTTTTAACACCAGACCGGCCATTACATAAGACAATTCAAATAAAATGAATAATATAAATATCTCAAATGAGAAAACACCACATAACGCCAATAAAAATACAACTATCTTCATTACAAACCTATACTCAAAAAACAATATAACATAATGATTTTCAGTATAATTGGCTATCAATTCATGACCTACTTCATCACTTAATGCAGCCAAAACCAGTATGAGCAAAACCACTATACTTATGTTAGGTATTCCGCAAATCAGACAGATTAAAATAAATATTAATCCCGTAATTATATGATGAAGACCATCTATTTTTAAAACAAGCAGATTTCCAATCAATATTCCAATGAAAATATAAGCGGCTCCATCGTTAGAAACCGTTGCAAAAGCACACGTTAATGCACACAATACTCCAAAAACAATAGCTAAAAATAAGTTTTGATTTTCATCATATGAATCATCAGACAATTTCATGAAAAATCCTGAAAGAATAAATAAGATACCTAAAAAAATATAATTCAAATTAAACACCTAGATTTTGTCCAATACTGCTGCATAAATCAATGGAAATATTATGGTAACATCACCGATGACTGTTTCAAGTGTAGATCCACATTTTGCTTTAGACCATGATTTTGCTTCCTGCAGAGGTGCTCCGCTCAAACTGCCTGCTTCAGGCCTGTCAAGTGTTATCTGAATAGCTGAATCAAGTCCGCCTTTAAGCAATGTGGAAGCTAAAGTATAATGCTTAGTCAAGCCACCACCTAAAAGTATTCCTCCGATTCTTTCGCTATCAAAAACTAAATCAGAAAGATAATGCATATCAGCAACCGCATCGACTGTAAAGTCATGATCCTGTGTAAACATCCATAATTGCAGTCCAAACATGCTGTCGATTAATCCCGGTGCAAAAATAGGCGTTTTCATTCTGGCAGCGGTTGCCAAAAATGAGTTTTCATCGTCAATAAGTAATCCAACTTCGTATAATAATTCCTGAATTGATATTTTGCTTTTACGGGCTGAAATATCTTCAAATATTTTAATTATTTCACTTTCAAAAATAGTAAAATCATCAGATCCTACATTAATATCAGCAATTCTTCCTATTCCATCAGCATTTAAATCCTCATCATCTCGCCCTTCATCACGATAATGATTTCCTCCGAATGCTTCCAGCAAGTCATGAGTAATGTTGGCTCCGCTTGAAATAATTAGATTTACATATTCCTTTTCTATCATATCCGTTACGATATTTCTAATGCCTCCAGGTATTAATGGGCCTCCAAGACTCATAAAGATATTCATTTCATCATCTTTAATCATATCTGTAAGGATATTTGATGCTCTTGCTACTCTTCCAGAGCCTAAAACACCTGACTTATCGAATTGCTCCATTAACTCAGATACTTTCATATCTTCTTTTATTTGTAATTGATTAACCTTATCCATTAAATCACACTAATTCTTAAAAAATCGGGAATTCCTCGAAATTGGTAATGGAATTGATTAAATCTGTTCTTGTTACAATTCCAAGTAAATTATTATCGTTGTCTGCTATTATTAATCTGGAGATAGACTTTTTAAACAAGATTTCAATAGCTTTTGCTATTTTCAAGTCTTGATTTATGATAATCACTTCTTTTGACATTAAATCGCCGACAGCAACATCCTCATTATTGTTGGCAATTGCTTTTATTAAATCTGTTGAAGTAAATACACCAACCACTTTACCTTCTTTTATAACCGGTGCACCATTAATTTTATTTTCAGAAAGTATTTTTGCAGCTTCCTTTAAACCGCAATCAACTTTTAGGGAAATTACGTTTTTGCTTGCAATGTCACCTACGGTCTGTTTTGGTATGCTTCTTATTGTAGTTGTATCTACAAGCAAAATATTGTCCATATCATCTCTTCCAACGATTTCTCCCATAATTCCCAGGTTATTTACAGGAGTTGGACCAATCTTTATTGTATCTCCAAGATTTAAACCTTTGATACTTCCAAGTACTTTTATGGCTGCTTCACATTCTTCCTGTTGAGGTACGGAAGTGAATTCAATTTTTGCAACAGAAATATCCTCTAATCGTTCATCATTTTTATATATAGGAACTTTTGCTTCTTTTTCAGAGATTGAAATATTTAATGAGTGATATGCTTCGATTGTTGGCTTATACCCTCCTCTAGGACCTGGAACACCCTTCACTAGGCTTAAGCTTCTAAGTGATTGCATCTGATTACGAATAGTTCCTGGATTTCTATTCATGACTTCAGCAATGTCCTCTCCCTTAATTGATTTTCCATCTGAAGATTGGTATAAGTTTATTAGTGTTTGCAATATTTCTTTTTGAACAGATGTTAACATGTTTTTATCCCCATGATTGATATAATATATCTATTTATGTATAGTATGCCTTATAAATGTTAATGAAAAATAATGATAAATAGAATAGCTCATGAAAAGCCATTAAACAATGTTTAAAAAAATTAAAAAAAGAGAAATGATTATTCAATCAATTGTTTTAAATCATTTCTAATGATGGAAGTTGCATCGAATCCCTTAATCGCATCAACCATTTCAGGGAATTTTGCTTTAGGAATCAATACATTGATTTGTGAAAAGTCAGATCCTGGAGTTATTGTAGGCTCATCAGCACATAACTTATTGTCAATCAGATAATTTGAAACTTCATCAATCTTTTTGTTTGAAATGTTGAATTTAACGTCGAAATATCTTTTAGCGGTAATGGCTCCCAATAACTGTTCATAAATCATTTTAGCCTTTTCAAGCTTCTCGCCGGTACAGCTTACACCTGCATAAAGTCCTGCTGAAGAGTGTAAAATAGTTTCAATCTCCTTTAAACCAGCTTTCTTTAAACTGCTTCCTGTTTGAGTATTGTCCACAATCAAATCAGCGCCTTTTGCAATATAGACTTCAGTAGCACCATCGGAATTGATAACCTGCACCATTTCATTGTCTCCATCAGTCAGACCTCTGACCTGTACAAACGGCACAGCATCTCCATAGATTTCCTGATATACTTCATTTTCCATGATAAATTTCCTAGTCAAATTAGGATATTCTGTAAAACATAAAATTGGAGTTTTCCTATCCTTATTGGCTCTGAATAAATCGGATAAACTGTTATATGGAGAATCATTTGGAACTGCTACAATCAAACGGGTTTTGCCGTAATCCAAATCACCAATTTTAACAGTATTATTGTCTCTCAAGACTGATTCTTCCTTAACCCAATCCTCACCGACAATAGCTATATCCACCATTCCACGGTTCAATTCAACGGGAGTGGATTGTGGACGGGTCAAATAAGCAACGATTTCATCGTCGTTTGAGATAGTTATTTCATAAGATTCATCACCAGGTTCATATCCTTTAACTTCATAACCTGCATCAACAAATAATTGATGAGTATTTCCTCTTTTTACATTATTCAAACTTCCCTTTGGAAGTCCTAAAATTATTTTATCTTTCATATTAATACCTACAATAATAATTATTCAATATGATATATAATAATTACCCCAATTTTAAAAAAAGTTTAAAAATTTTACAAAAAAATAAAAGAATTAGCTGTGATATGTTTCACAGCTTTGTCTATTAAATAGATGTTTGTGTGCATGCATATGCTTTATACCATTTTCAGTTTCAATTTCATCGATGATTTCAACACCATCATGAGAATGGGAGTGCTCTCCGTCATTATGGTAGTGATAGTGACTGTGCTCTACATTTTCTGAGTCAATCTTTTTAATAGAATCATCGAAGTGCCTGTCATAAAGTAAAGCGGCATTTAAAACAACCAAACATGATCCTGCATTGTGAACAATTGCACCTGTAACCGGATTCAGCCAGCCCAAAACAGAACAGATTATGGCCAAAGCATTGATTGTCATTGATATGATAATATTTGCTTTAATGGTAAACAATGTGGAGTTGGATAGTTTTTTAAGATACGGGATTTTACCAATATCGTCTCCCAAAAGCGCAATGTCAGCAGCTTCAATAGCCACGTCACTTCCGACAGAGCCCATTGCAACACTCACATCTGCAGTCTTAAGTGCCGGCGCATCATTTACACCGTCCCCAATCATACAGACCTTTTTACCTTCACTTTTGAGTTTTTCAATCCATGAAAGCTTTTCTTCCGGAAGCAAATTACCGTAAACCTTGCTAATCCCCACTTGAGATGCGAAGTAGTTTGCAGTTTCTGCATTATCTCCTGTGAGCAATATGGTTTCCGTGCCCAAATCATGCAAACTTCTAATCATGCTTTGAGAATCTTCACGAATCACATCAGACAATCCAACAAAACCCTCAACTTCATCATTTAATGCAACGATGATTGAAGCTTTTCCTTCACTTCTGAGTTTGTCCAGGTAACTCTCATCGACATCGATACCATTTTCAGATAGAAATTTGGCATTTCCTGCATAAACTTTACCCTGTGAAAGATTACAACTCACACCTTTACCAGGATACATCTTAAAGTCTTTTGGTTCTTCCAAATCCATTTCCAATTCATCGGCTTTATCTACAATAGCTTTAGCCAATGGATGTTCACTTAATTTTTCACATGATGCAACTGCTTTAAGCAAATCGGTTTCACTTAAATCCTCTTTAATAGAGATTACATCCGAAACCTGTAAATTACCATATGTCAATGTGCCTGTTTTATCAAAAACAAGCGTATTAAGAGCACCCAGGGTTTCCAGAGCTTCACCAGATTTGATTAATACACCATATTTTGTTGCCTGACCAATAGCGGCCATGATAGCCGTTGGTGTTGCAAGAATTAATGCGCAAGGACAAAATACAACCAAAACTGTCACTCCTCTTTCAATGTTTCCAGTTATTAGCCATGCCCCAATAGCTATTAATAATGCGACTGGAACGAGCCATGTTGCCCATTTATCAGCAATCCTTTGTGTAGGAGCTTGTTTTTCATCAGCTGACTTAACAAGATCGATTAACTTTTGTAGAGAGGAATTTTCTCCTAAACTCGTTGCTTTAATATCAATGGCCCCATACATATTCATGGTTCCACAGAAAACCTTATCACCCACTCCCTTATCAATTGGCAGGGATTCTCCCGTCATGATTGACTGGTCAAGTGAAGATGTACCTCTTATTATCTCACCGTCTACAGGTACACTTTCACCAGGAAGAATTCTTAATGTATCTCCGATTTTTATTTCATCTACAGAAATTTCTTCTTCAACACCATTTGAAATTCTTCTTCCTGTTTGTGGAGTTAGATTTATAAGGTTTCTTAAACCTTTTTTGGCTCGTTCTACAGTCCAATCTTCCAAAAGAGCTCCAAGAGCCATAATCCATGCAACTTCACCTGCCGCAAAGATTTCACCAATTAAAAGTGAAGCGACCATTGCTATTGCAATTAACAATGCGGATGAAATCCATTTTTCACGAATCAACCTTGTCATAGCAAGAAGTAACATTGGAATACCGCTTATTATTACTGTCCCCCATGCAGGGTTTAGGTAAATTGGAGTATTCACTTGAAAAATCATAAAAATAATGGCTATTAATAAAAATACTCCAGAAATTATTGTCATTTTTAGACCAAACAAGAAATCTGTTATCTCATCTATCATATTTTTCACCCAAAAGTATTACTTTTTTTGAATTCATTTATATACCCAGTATTACTGAAAAATTTTTCAATTAAAATCCC